>NZ_JBSFMS010000009.1:0-101379 GCF_053599675.1 Streptomyces sp. NPDC000880
GAAAAGGACGCCGCGAATTCCCTTGAGCCGACCCGCCTCGCGCAGCAGGGCGCATCTGCAATGAGCCTTGCTTGCTGATGTGACGGAGGAGCCGTCACGTATTGGGGCGGGCAGCGCTGATGTCTCCCAGGGCGGAAGAGGGATCGCGCTCGATCGCCAGGTCGCCCAAGGAGACGATCCCCACCGGGGTTTTGCCTTCGACCACGGGCAGCCGGCGCAGAGAGTGCTTACGCATCAACTCAACAGCGTGAGTGACCTCGTCGTCGGGAGTGACGGTGATGAGGTCGGAGCTGCAGGCGTCCCGAACGGTCGTGTCGACGGGGTCCTTCCCTTCGGCAATGACGCGCACTGCCAGGTCCCGGTCGGTGAACAGCCCGAGCAGCTGATCGTCTTCGGTGACCAGAACGGCGCCGATGTCTTCATCGCGCATCCGCTGCGCGACTTCGCTGACTGCCGTGAGCCGGCCCACTGTGACGGGGGCGCTCGTCATGATTTCGCGAACCTGCTGAGCCATCGCAGTTCTCCGTTGGACTGGTGGCGGCAGCGGCGGCCGCCGCTGGACTGCCCGAGTACCCAAGTCGACCGTGTCGAATCGCACGTCGGCGTCCTCCGGGTGCGGCCGTCGCCACCATCCTGCTGACCCTGGGGTGTTCTGGATCCAGGGCTATGTACTGAGCAGACGGTTGAAGAACGAGCGGTAGTGCTGGAGCGCGACGCGCAGATCCTCCGTGGCAACTTCCTCGCCGCGGTCCCACTGGACCTCCAGGCCCTGCTTGTGGGCCGAGAACGACCTGGCCAGCGTCTGCATCACGTCAGCGACCAGCGCATCGGCCGAGCGCACAGCGTCTCGTGGATCGTCGACGAAGGTGCTCTGGATGTCCCGCCACTTGCCGCGGTACTCGTCCGTCTCGTCGGGGCCGAGCAGTGCCTGGTCCTCCTCACCAGCCTCCTGCGCGATCTCGGATTCCCGTGGTGCCTCCTCGGGTCCGCCGGCACGGTCCTCGCCGACGGCATCCGGACCATTCACCGGCTCCTGCTGCTGCCCCGTGGCACCGGTTGACTCTCCTGGGTAGACGGCGGGCCGCCGGCCCTGAGACTCCGCCCGGGGTTCCTGGGGATTGGCGATGCTCTCGGTCGTGAGGCCTTCCTGGCCGGGCGGGCGACTCGTATCGCCCGGATCCCGTATGCCGTCTCGCTGCATGTCTCTCACCTCATCCGTCTCAGGAGCCGTCGTTCCGCGGGGCATTGCCCCGGTCGCTGAGCAGCTCCTCGAACAGTGCGCGGTAGTGCACCATCGCTCCTCTCAGCTCTTCCGTGGTGGCCTGTCCGCCACCGCTGCGCACATTGACCTCGTGGGCGGTGCGGTAGTGCTCCAGGGTGCGGCCGTGCTCCACCGAGAGATCTGCCAGCCGCTGCTGGTATCCGTCGGTCGGATATCCGCGCTCGGTCATGAGCCGGGCTACGAGCCGGTCCGCCTCGGCGACCGCCTCGCCGGGGCGATCCACGAAGCGTTCCTGGACGCTGCTCCAGTCGTCCGCGTACCGGCGTCGGACCTCGGCCGGTAGTTCCTTGATGTCCAGCCTGTCGTGGCGTTGCTCGCGGGCACGCAGCTCGCGCTCAGCAGCCGGTCGGCTGTCCTGCTCCTCGACAGTGCGGTCGTACTCCGGGCCGAAGCGTTCCCGCAGGCGCCGTCGGCGCGACAGAGTCCACAGCGTCACGGCGAGAATGATCAACACCACCGCCACGGGGACGATGATGGCGACAAGAGTGCTGGCAGACATCTGTTCCTCCAAGGGAGTGGCCAGAGTTGGTAGAACCTGACCTTGCCGGGTTGCGGCCCCCCATCACCTACCACCGGTACCAGCGGGACCTTCCGCCCCCAGCGGTCGTGCCGCGCATGAAGAAGCCCAGCAACCACAGGACGAGCACCGCCAGTGCGATGTACCAAAGGACTTCTACGGCGAATCCGAACCCGAAAAGAATCAGGATCAGAAGGAGCGCCAACAGGATCGGGACCATGTCGATCATCTCCGTGTCTTGGCATTGCGCACCGTTGCGCACATTCCGTGTTCAGGCTCGCGTGTTCCCAGGATTCGGAGAATCAGGCATCGCTGTTTGTCCCACTTCATTACGGGCAGTCGAGAATCAATCGGCGGGGGTGTGGTGTCAGCATGCTGACACCCTGGCTGCGAAGGCTGGGTCGTCCGATGAGAGCGCCCCTCGAAGAACCGATCAGCGGTTTCGGTCAGCTCGAGTTGCTGAGCGTCACTCTGCAAGCTGAGGGGCGCGAAGGGCTCGATGTCCCGCTGCCCCCACCCGGGAAGGCAGAAACCTCGCTGCTGGAAGCTCCATTCGCGCTAAAAGAAGGCGCGGAAATCCGCATCACACTGGGATTCCGCCTCAGGCAGGCTGTCGAAGGCCTCAAGTTCACCGTTGTGAGGAAACGGCAGGGAGCGGTGATCGGGACGACCCAGGTGATGCTCGGCAGTTACCGGCCGGGCGGCCCGTACGAGGTGGTGCTTCCGCCGGAGCGGCTGCCGACCGGTCGCTTGGCCCGTGACACCTACCAGGTGACCGGTACGTTCACCGATGCCGACGGAGAAGAGCTGGGTCATGAAGCCCATTCCTTCGAGATCACGAAGGAATGGGGCTGAGAACGGATTCCGCGCGGCGTGGCCCGTAAGCCGCTCAGTCCTCAGCCGCTCAGTCCTCGCTGCCCCCGGCGAACTGGAAGACAAGCCCGAACACTCCCGCCGTCAGTACACCGAGCCCGATCAGCACCAGCCATAGGCCGTACACGACACCGACGGCCAGTGCCGCGCTGCCGGCGGCGGCCAGCACGGGATAGGCGCTGTGGGGCGGGAAGAATCCCAAGGGGCCCGCTCTGTCGCGGATCTCGGCCTCCTTGCGGTCCTCCGGCCGGATGCCCTTCCTGCGGTATGTCGTGCCGAAGAAGAACGCGACCAGGGAGGCCATGGCGAACGCCACGGTGAGCGCCGCGATGCCGGCAGGCTCCTTGGACCACACGGCATAAAGCGCGTCGGTCGCGAGGAAGAACAGTGCGACCCCGGCGAAGAGGTAGGCCTCGATCTTCATCCGCTGCCCTCCCTGTGCGGATCCGGCGTCGGTCCGACTCGTCCACGTCCGGTATCGGGCCTCTCCACCGCCTCCGGATGATTCATGTCGAAGGCCGGTGAGTCGGAACGTACGCGGGGCATTGCGTGGAAGTTATGCCGGGGTGCTGGGCAGGATGTCGCCCATTCGAGGGACCGGCCGAAGCCCCATGGATCGTCGACCTTGATTTTGGGCCCGTACTGAGTTGTGCGCCAAACGTTGTAGAGAAATGGCAGAGTGGAAAGGCCCAACAGGAACGAGCCAATGGTGGAAATTGTGTTCAGGAGTGTGAAGCCGTCTGCGGCGAGGTAGTCCGCGTAACGGCGGGGCATCCCCATTTCACCGAGCCAGTGGTGGACCAGAAAAGTGGTCTGAAATCCAATGAATAGAGTCCAGAAGTGAATCCTGCCCAGTCGCTCGCTGAGCATGCGCCCCGTAAATTTCGGCCACCAGAAGTAAAAGCCGCCGAACATGGCGAAGACGACAGTGCCGAAGAGTACGTAATGCAGGTGGGCCACGATGAAGTAGGTGTCCGTGACGTGGAAGTCCAGAGGTGGAGAAGCGATCATCACCCCACTGAGGCCGCCGAGCAGGAACGTGACCAGGAAGCCCAACGCCCAGAGCATCGGTGTCTCGAACGAGATGCTCCCGTGCCACATGGTGCCGATCCAGTTGAAGAATTTGACTCCTGTCGGCACCGCAATGATGAACGACATCATCGAGAAGAAGGGCAGCAGCACAGCGCCCGTCGTAAACATGTGATGTGCCCAGACCACCGCGGAGAGCATCGTGATGGCGATGGTGGCCCCAACCATTCCAACGTATCCGAAGGTCGGCTTACGGCTGAAGACCGGAATGATTTCGGTTACTACACCGAAGAAGGGCAACGCGACGATGTAGACCTCGGGGTGGCCGAAGAACCAGAACAGGTGCTGCCAAAGGAGCGCGCCGCCATTGGTCGGGTCGAAGATATGGGCCCCGAACTTGCGATCGGCCTCGAGTGCCAGCAATGCCGCGGTCAGTACCGGAAAAGACACCAGCACGAGAATAGAAGTGAACAGCACATTCCATGTGAAAATCGGCATGCGGAACATGGTCATTCCCGGAGCGCGCAGGCAGACGATGGTGGCGATAAAATTGACCGAGCCGAGGGTGGTGCTGACTCCGGCCAGCACCAGACCCATCGCCCACAGGTCACCTCCCTCGCCGGGGGAGTACACCGGACCGTTCAGCGGGGCATAGGCGAACCATCCGAAATCCGCCGCCCCGTCCGGGGTGAGGAAACCGGAGACGACGATCAGTCCACCGAAGAGATACAGCCAGTAACTGAGGGCATTGAGCCGAGGAAAGGCGACGTCGGGTGCCCCGATCTGCAAGGGCATGACCGCATTGGCGAATCCGGCGAACATAGGAGTCGCGAAGAGCAGCATCATGATCGTGCCGTGGATGGTGAACATCTGGTTGTACTGCTCGTTGCTGACGATCTGCAGCCCGGGGCGGGCCAGTTCGGCCCGCATCACCATGGCCATCAATCCGGCCAGCAGAAAGAACCCGAACGCTGTGACCATGTAGAGATTGCCGATGACCTTGTGGTCCGTGGTCGTCAACCAGCCTCTGATCCGATTCCCGACCACCGTCCTTTCGTTTCCGGCCACAGCCGTTGGCGTCACTAGGGGGCCGTGGACCATCCGGGGGTCCTCCGTTCGCCGGCGGTGAGAAGGGGACAGGCGGCTCGTCCCAGGGGTTCGCGACGGGCGCTGCATGCTATGACCGTTTCTCCCGCATTACGGTGCACCGCCACCGACTGTTCCCACCCGTGTCGGAGACTGCCCTCGTATGGGTGAGGGGGCAGCCCGATCCAACCCCCTGTGCGAAACCGGGCACACCAACTCCCCACGACGATCCATCCGCTTGAACACACCGAGACCGGCTTCCGACACCCCTGACGGCGACGCCCTTACGCTCCTTGCGCGGCCTCTTGTGACGCCCCGTCACATCGAGCGCGCGAATCCGCTGGAGCACGTCAGGGGGCAGGAGCAGCTCATGATCTTCTTCCGGCGGGCACGACTGACCGCTCGTGCCGTGGAGCGCCGCACACGGCAGGTCGCGGGACGGACCGCTGAAGGGCTGGACGCGCGCCTGCCGATCAGCGAGGGCGGCGGTCTGCTGCGCAAGGCGTTCCCCAATCATTGGTCCTTCCTGCTGGGCGAGTTGGCGCTGTACAGCCTGATCGTGCTCCTGCTGACCGGTGTCTACCTCACGCTGTTCTTCAAGCCCGAGATGAGCGAGGTGGTGTACGACGGGTCGTACGCGCCGCTCGACGGTGTCCGGATGTCGCAGGCGTTCGATTCCACGCTGAGCATCAGCTTCGACGTCCGCGGGGGGCTGCTGATCCGGCAGATGCACCACTGGGCGTCGGTCATCTTTGTCTCCGCGATCGGTGTGCATCTGCTGCGGGTGTTCTTCACCGGCGCGTTCCGCAAGCCCCGTGAAGCGAACTGGATAATCGGTCTCACGCTGTTCGTGCTGGCACTGGCGGAAGGGTTCGCCGGTTACTCGCTCCCGGACGATCTGCTCTCCGGCACCGGGCTGCGGATCGCTCAGGGCATCATGCTGTCGATTCCGGTGGCCGGGACCTACATCAGCATGTTCGCTTTCGGCGGGGAGTTTCCGGGGGAGGACCTGATCACACGGCTGTACGGGTTGCACATCCTGCTGCTGCCGGGACTGCTCCTCGCCCTGGTGACGGTTCATCTGATCCTGGTGTTCTACCTGAAGCACACCCAGTGGGCGGGCCGGGGCCGCACCAATCGCAACGCGGTCGGCAAGCCGTTCTTTCCCCAATTCATGGCCGCATCGGGCGGACTGTTCTTCATCGTCCTCGGGGTGACCGCGGCCCTCGGTGGGCTGGCACAGATCAACCCGGTCTGGGTGTACGGGCCTTACCGAACCGACCAGGTGTCGACGGGCTCGCAGCCGGACTGGTACGTCGGCTTCCTGGAAGGTGCGCTGCGACTGGTGCCGCCATGGGAGACGGTGGTGGCGGGGCACACCGTGATGTGGAACGTCCTGCTGCCCGCGCTGGTCCTGCCCGGCATACTGTTCGCCGTCCTGTACGCGTATCCGTTCGCCGAGGCGTGGGTGACGGCCGACCGGCGCGAGCACCACCTGTGCGACCGGCCGCGCGACCGACCGGTGCGCACCGGGCTGGGGGTCGCGGGTATCGCCTTCTACGGCGTGCTGCTGCTGGCCGGCGGCAACGACGTGGTGGCCTTTACGTTCCGTATCTCACTCGACGAGCTGACGTGGGCATTGCGTATCGCACTGGTCGTACTGCCGATCGTCGCGTTTCTCGTGACCAAGCGGATCTGTCTCGCCCTCCAGGACGCCGAGTTCGAGCGGCTGGCCTCCGGTGTGGAGACCGGAAGCGTGCGCCAGACCGTCGAGGGAGGCTTCGAGCAGGAGCACCGGCCGCTCGATGTCGACGAGCGGTATCTGCTGGAGCACAAGAGCCTGCCCGCGCTCAAGGAGGCGCCATCGGGTTCCGGCGGGGAGGGCCGGCGGGACGGGCGGTTGCGGGAGGCACTCGCCAACTGGTTCAACACCGGGTCAGCAGCCGTGGGGCACGACACCGGCAGGGGAGGCGAGGGGGGAGGCGACCCGCCGGACCAGCAGTCCGGGCGCCCCTGATGAGCCCCTCGCCTCAGGCGCGCCGCGAATGTCCGCTCTCTGCCGCACTGGAGGTCAGCGGCCGAGGGACTTCTTCAGTTCGGACTTGTTCATGGACGAGCGCCCATGGATATTGCGGCGCTGTGCCTCCGCGTACAGCTGGTCGTAGGTCGGACCCTCGGACCCACTGTGGGAACGCTGCCCGCCACGCTTCGAGGACGAAATGTCCTGCGTGGAACTCTTGCTGGCGGTACGGGACTCACCTGAGCGTGCACGTTCCTTGTTCACCGTGCGCGCCGCGATTTCCTTCGCCCGCTGCTCGCTCTCGCCTCGTTCCTCCACGCTCTCCTTGATGTGTTCGTACTGGCGCTCCCGCTTGGAACTCGAGCCCCTCGGCATCGCTGTCACTCCTCTCACAGAGCTGTACCGGATCGTTGTGGCCCTTCCCTTGCGACTGAGGACCGCGCCATCCACAGTGCGTCCCCGAACCTCCCGCCGCAAATGGGGCACTGGTCCGGTCCCGCCACCGCGCCGGAGAACGGGTGGACAGGCGTCTACCCCGAAATGCCGCGGCCGGAGTCGTAGGGCCGGCGACTCCTGCTGCCCTGGGCGTCCACCGGCAACTGGTAGATGGCGAAAGCGCGGCCGATGACCGGCTGGGCGACATTGCGCACCCGTACCCCGCCGCTTGTCATACCGTGTTCCGTGCCCATGTGGGCGTGGCCGTGGACAGCCAGGTCGGCCCCGGCGTCATCCACTGCTTCGGCCAGCAGGTAGCTGCCCAGGAAGGGAAAGATCTCCAGCGGCTCGCCCGCCAGGGTGTCCGCGACGGGTGAGAAGTGCGTCAACGCGATCCGTACGGCACAGTCGCCCTCCCTCAGCCCGTCCAGGGCATCGCGCAGGCCGTCCGCGCAGCGCCGCGTGTGGCGAATGAATGTCTTCATCTCAGGTTCGCCGAACTCGTCTCCGCTGCGTCCGGCGAATCCGCCGCCGAAGCCCTTGGTTCCGGCGACGCCGACCCGTACCCCGCCGACGTCCAGGATCGTTGCCGCACCCTCGAGGACGGTCACCCCCGCCCCGGCCAGCACATCAGTCACCTCGGCCTGTTGGTCACTGTGATAGTCGTGGTTGCCCAGGACCGCCACGACCGGCACATCCAGTGCGGTCACCTCCCCGGCGACTACCTCGGCCTCCTCCGCCGTGCCGTGCCGCGTCAGATCGCCGGCGAGCAGCAGCAAGTCCGCGCACTCGCTCAGGGTCTCGAAGGCGGGCCGAAGCAGCCCCGCGTTGTCCGGCCCCAGGTGAATGTCGCCGACCGCTGCTACTCGGATCACGCCAGCTCCTCGGGATGGTCAGGGGCATCGGCGCAGACCACGAAGAGGTCTTCACGGAGCGGAATTCCAGCCAGTTCCTCCTTGGCGATACGCAGGATCTCGTCCCGGGAGGCGGCGCTGGCGACGGCGCCGGAAAGCAGGACGCTGTTCCCCCGGGCCTCGATCCGCACGCCCAGCTCTGCGATCGCCCCGCCTGCCAGGCGTTCTCGCAGGTGGGCAATGCGGTACTCGACGGTGTCCGAGCCGGTCATGGCATTGCCTCCCGTCGTTCGATGACGTCCAGACGCTCGAGGAGGTAGAGGAAGGCGTCGGGCATGGGCGAAGTCTGGTGTTCGCGGCGTAGACGGTCCCAGTCGATCTTCTCCCGGAGCGTCCTTGCGATGGGCAGTACAGACCCGAAGTCGCAATGGTGTTCCGAGAAGGCGTGGAGCAGGCTGCCCACGAGGTCGGTCGCGGACAGCACCGGCATGTGTACGGAGTCCACGGGCAGGGTCTCCGCCCGGTCGAGCAGCTCCCTGGTCACGGGCTGCTGCGCCAGCTCGAAGATGAGGTCGATCTCCTCACCGTGGCTCCTGGCCTTGATCAGCCAGTCCTCGGGTGCGATGCGCACCTCGATACCGTCGGCCTCCAGGGCCTCGGTCACGGCTTCCGCGTCCTCGCGCAGGATGCAGAAGTCGGTGTCGTGCTGGAGGCTGACCGGCACGCCGTGCGCGTAGGCGGCAACACTGCCGGCCAGAGCGAATGGATACCCGCCGCTCTTGAGTCTCCCGGCCACCTGCTTGGTGGCCTGGAGGATGCTCTGGGTGCGGTCCGGTGGCAGTCCCGGCGCCCCGGCCGCCCGGCCCGCTGTGGGCTCGGTCGCCTGCCTGCCTCCCCTCGAGGGCGGACCGGGCCGCTGTGCCCGTCCACCAGGGGTGTCTTGTGCGTACTTCTTCACGAGTACCGTCCTCGTCGTGGGCCGGGTGGAGATGGTTCGGGTACCCGGCCTGCGGCGAAATGACCCGCCCCGAGGTCCGGCTATTTCCGCAGCGAGAAACGGGCAAGCTGTGCTGCTGGAGCCTTGACATACCGCTCTGCCTGGAGGACGGCATCGCGTGCCGTTCGTTGTCCCATGAGGATGCACAGGGTGTACGCCGCGTCTTCGAATCGAGCGCGGGTGTCGTTGTGCATCGGGTCGGCAAGCATTCGGCGCTCCAGTTCCCTGAACCGGATGAGGAGACTGCGAACACGGTCTTTGTCCGGCAGCAGCATCTCGAATCCTCCATCTGTGAAAGGCCCGCGCGCGGACTGATCCCGAGCTCCGTGCATGGGTGCCCCCGTGAGGTGGCGGTAGAGGTACGGGCGGCTTCGCCCACGTCTACGCCGGAAATCCCGACGGCCTGCGGAGTGAAGTTCTCCGCTCCAGCCCGTCCCTGCCCAAGGCGGCCGGCATCGGGTGCCGTCGGCGGTCATTCGCATACGCAGGGGACGCGCCTGGGAGGTGCGGGCCCGGGGCCGGCCACAGCCCGCCGGTCAGAAGCCGGTGGACGTCCTCAGCAACCTCTCAGCTCGGCTCGGCTCCCGGCTTACGGGTGCTGATCACCGACCGGGGACGGTCAGTTCGCCGCCGCGGTAGAAGCCTTCCCGCTCCTCGACGACGTACGGGGCCATGGCCTCACGCCGTTGCTTCTCCCCGTCGGAGCTCCGCCAGGAGTCGCACGCTTCCCGGGAGTCCCAGAACGACACCCCGGTGATCTCCTGCCCGTCCTCGGACCAGTACGCGTAGGCGCGGCGCAGGCCCTGCGGCTTCGCGCCCGGTCGCCATGCCCTCTCGAACTCCTCCAGAGTGCCCGGCTTGATGCGGCGCGTCGTGACCCAGACGAAGTAGTCCTCCATTGCGGCCTCCTGCGGAACGTCGGTTCGGAGAGGCGTTCCCCGACCACCGTAGGTCGCCGGCGCGGCTTCCGCCTCCGCGGCGGACACCCCCGGCACTCGGGGGCGTGCGGGGGTGCATTGAGGGGGGCGCGTCACGGACGGTGTGCTCTATCTGCCCGCGGTGCCAGTCGCTGAAAGTGACGAACATCCACCTTTTCTGTTACGGAAAGCGAGCGCGGCTCGTGGCGACCGCGACCACGGTGTTGGCGCTGCCGCACACCGCGTACCCGGACCAGAACACCTCGTCGATCATGGCGAACGGGAGCTGACGGGGTGTCTGTGATGTCCCGGGCGGCCGCGCCCGGGACAGCCATGAACCTGCGGCCCTGGTGGCTGCCTTGTTGTCTCCGAACGCCGGTGTCCTGGAGCGAGGGACGCCTTTTTGAGTGGAAGGTTTGTCAGGGTCATGGTGCTCATGGCAGGCCGGGTGGGCCGTCATCGCGGTTGTGCCGGGCCCGGGCAGGGCCGATTCTGGAGGTAATGAACCGGGCTGGTGTGGCGCCATGAGTGACGCGGCCAAGAGCGCCGATTTCCGTGGTCCGCTCGACGTCACCAGGGCAGCCACGGTGGTTCTCGACGCCCAGGACACGGTCATCGGCTGGGGGCCCGCGGCCGAGGGTCTCCTCGGCTATCCGCCGCACGAGATTGTCGGGAAGCACGTGGATACGTTCCTGCCGTCCCGGCAAGGCTCCGAATTCACAGCTGCTCAGGGGCCCGACCCGGGCTCGGGCACCCAGCTGAGCGGAAGCGACATCCGCGTCGCCCGGCACCGCGACGGCCACGAGCTTCTGCTCGCAACAGAGGTGTCCCCACTGACCGGTAGTGGCACGGCGGCTCGCGTCATCGTCGCGACCGAGCTGGAGCGTCTGCGGCTGTGGGAATCCCGGCTGGCTCTACTGCAGGGGCTGGCCACCCAGTCACCCGTCGGTCTGGCCATCTACGACACCGACCTGCGCCTGACGTGGTGCAACGCCGCGTACGAGCGCGAGATCGGACAGCCGTTCGCCGAGTTCCGTGGTAGGCGAGCCGATGAGCTGTACCCCGAGGGCAGGTTTTTGACCGAGAAGTACCCGGACACTCTCGATGCCGTGATGCACTACGTACTCGACACCGGCGAACCAATCCTCGACCTGCACTTCCTTGGCCAGCCACCCAGCGAACCCGGGACGGACCACCTCTGGTCATGCTCCTACTACCGGCTCCAGGACGCCGACGGGCATGTGCTCGGAGTGTGCGAGGACGCATTCGACATCACCGATCGCTACGAGGCCCAGAAGCGGCTGGCCCTGCTCGTCGAGGCCGGCCGCCGAATCGGCAACGCCCTGGACGTGATCGTCACTGCCGAGGAGGTCACGGAGGTGGCGGCGCCGGATTTCGCGAGCACCGTCACGGTCGACCTTGCGAAGGAGGTCCTGGAAGGAGAGGTGTCGGACGCCGGAGCCCCAGGAGCGACGGACCTCGTACGGGTCGCCTCCCGATCGGCCACGGCGAACGGCGGGGCGGGCGGTCCGGGGGAGTCGCGTCAGCCTTCTCCTGTCGATTACCCGCCAGGTTCACCCCAGTACCGCAGCCTCTCCTCGGGCGGGCTCGTGCTCGTGGACGACACCCTGGTCGTACCGTTGCGGGCCGGGGGCAGCATGCTGGGACTCGTCACCTTTCATCGCGACGCCCCGTCGGCCACCTTCGACAGCGGCGAGGTCGCACTCGCCGACGAGCTGGCCACCCGTACGGCGGTGTGCGTCGACAACGCCCGACGCTACACCCGTGAACGCACGGCCTCGCTCGCCCTCCAGCGTCAACTGCTGCCGCAGCACCTGCCGCAGCAATCGGCGGTCGACCAGGCCCATCGCTACCTGCCCACGGACGACGTGACAGGGGTCGGCGGCGACTGGTTCGACGTCATCGCGCTCTCCGGAACCCGGGTCGGACTCGTCGTCGGTGACGTGGTCGGCCACGGCCTGCAGGCGGCGGCCACCATGGGACGGCTGCGCACGACCGTACGCGCACTCGCGCAGCTGGACTTGGCCCCCGACGAGTTGCTCAAGCGACTCGACGATCTGGTGGGCCAGTCGGCGGAGGATCAGTCGGACGCCGCCGGCCCGACCGCCGAACCGCACGAGGACGACGCCACCGGGGCCACCTGTCTCTACGCGGTCTATGATCCGGTCTCGCGACGATGCACCATGGCCCGGGCCGGGCACCTGCCGCCGGCGATCGTGGACTCCGACGGCAACCTCTCCTTCCCGGACCTGCCGGCCGGACCGCCGCTGGGGCTCGGCGGCCTGCCGTTCGAGTCCATGGAGATTGAGCTGCCGGTGGGCAGCCTGGTGGCCCTCTTCACCGACGGTCTGGTCGAAGCCCGCGACCGCGACATCGATCAGGGGCTGGACATTCTGGGCCGGGTGCTCAGCGACCGCCGTGGGTCCCTGGAAGACCTCTGCGACCGGGCTCTGTCGGAACTCCTGCCGGACGGCACGACAGTCGACGACACGGCACTGCTACTTGTGCGTACCCGCGAACTCGACGCCTCACAGGTCGCCGGCTGGGAGCTGCCCGCCGAACCGGTCGCGGTGAGCCATGCCCGGGAGCTGGCTACCCGCCAGCTTCGCGAATGGGGCCTGGAAGAGATGGCGTTCTCGACCGAGCTCGTCGTCAGCGAGCTGGTCACCAACGCGGTCAGGTACGCCGAGGGGCCGCTGCACTTGCGCCTCATCCGTGATCGCACGCTCGTATGCGAAGTCGCGGACACGGGCCACACCTCACCACACCTCCGCCACAGTGCGGACGACGACGAAGGCGGGCGCGGACTCTTCATCGTTGCGCAACTCGTTCAGCGGTGGGGAACGCGCTACACACAGTCCGGGAAGACCATCTGGACGGAACAAGCGTTCCCGTCGGCGGGATGATCTGACGGGTGACCCGGCCGGCCGCTGTCGCGCCTCCTGGGTGACGGTTCGGTCGCATGGCCGCGGGGCTCCGTTCCCCTTCGCTGGTTTGCAACGTTGGGCCGGGTATGAACGTCTCCGGCAACGACCCGATCCCGCTTCCCGACGCCCGGCTGGTGGGCGCGTACTGGCTCGCCTCTCCGAAGCATGAAGACGACAGCTGCATGTGGTGTGCGCAGCTGCGCTCGGCTGATGCCCCGACTCGTCGGGCACCCCCGGAGCAAAGACGTTCCCCCGCGGTTTGGGTTGTGCCTCCGGGGCTGCCTCCCCGTCCACACCCCGGCAGCTGATGGCGGTGTGGGCGGCGATGGTGAGTCTGGCCGTGATCATGATCGTCGCCACTGGGAGGGTCCACCGGGCACGCTCCTCTGGTGCATGGGCAGCAGACGCTGAGGCACCAACGCCAGTCACTGGGCCCGGTGTTGTCCTCCGGGTCGAGGGCTGACTCCCCGCGCGTCGGCGCCGGCGGCCGCTCTGCTGAACTCGCCGTTGTCCATGGCCGGGTGCCTTGTTCCCTCGCGGGTTCAGTCGATGGGCCAGGTGTGTGCCGGGGCGTTGAGGTGCATGTATTCCATGTACTGCAGTGTCATCCGGCGCAGTGCCTCATGATTGTCGAGGTGGCTGGTGTCAACGATGTGGTGGAACATCTCTGCCTGCCATACCGCGCCGTTGCGGCCGGTGACGCATCGCTGCTCGATGATGCCCAACAGCGGCTCCCGCCATGCCGCGTCCATGCCCGAGAGCTCCAGCCCGCGGTGTGCCAGGGGCAGCAGGCGTCGCAGTACGAGTTCGGCGACCGGTACCTCGCCCATCCCGGGCCAGTACAGTCGCGCGTCGATTCCGTGCCGTGCCGCGGCGTGCAGATTGTCCTCCGCGGCCGAGAACGACATCCGTGACCAGACCGTCCGTTCCTCCTCGACCAGGGCGCGCGTCAGCCCGTAGTAGAAGGCGCCGTTGGCGAGGACGTCGGCCACTGTGGGACCGGCGGGCAGCACCCGGTTCTCCACCCGCAGATGTGGTTGGCCGTGGGCGACGTCGTAGATCGGACGGTTCCACCGGTAGATCGTGCCGTTGTGCAGGGTGAGTTCGGACAGTGCGGGGACGTCGCCGCCGTCGAGCGTCTGCTGCGGATCCTCCTTGTCGCACAGCGGCAGCAGCGCGGGAAAATATTGCAGGTTCTCTTCGAAGAGGTCGAAGACGCTCGTGATCCACCGCTCGCCGAACCACACCCGGGGCCGCACCCCCTGCACTTTGATCTCCTGCGGGCGGGTGTCGGTGGCCTGCTCGAAGAGGGGGATACGGGTCTCGCGCCAGAGCTCCTTGCCGAACAGGAAGGGCGAGTTCGCCGCCAGGCCCACCTGTACGCCTGCGATCGCCTGCGCCGCGTTCCAGTAGTTCGCGAACTCGTCCGGCGAGACCTGAAGGTGGAACTGGGTGCTGGTGCACGCCGCCTCGGGGGTGATGGTGTCGGCGTAGGTCCGCAGCCTGTCCACCCCGTCCACCGAGATCCGCAGATCCTCACCCCGGGCCGCGAATATCTGCTCGTTCAGCAGCCGGTACCGCGGGTTCTCCGACAGCGCAGCCTCCCCCACATCCGTCTGCCGCAGCGTCGGCAGGATCCCAATCACGATCAGATGCGCCCCCGCTGCCGCGGCACGCTCCTCGGCATGGTTGAGCGCGTTCCTGATCTCCTTCTCCCACGCATCGGGACCACCGGCCGTCAGCCGCCGCGGTGGGATGTTGATCTCCAGGTTGAACCGGCCCAGCTCACTCGACCAAGCGGAATCCGCGATCGCCTCGAGTATGTCGGTGCTCCGCATCGTCGGCTCTCCGGCCGCGTCCACCAGGTTCAGCTCGATCTCCAGACCCACCTGGGGCCGCTCCATTTCGAAGCGTTCCTCACGCAGCATCTGCGCGAACGAATCGAGGCAGTTCTGCATCTTGTTCCGGTACTGGCGACGGTCATCGCGGGTGAATACCAGTGCCGGGACATCTCGTCCCATCGACCCTCCCGAGTCTCCTCGGCGGACACCCCTCCAACAGCGTCCCACTCCACGGCCGCCCCGACCACTGCGGGCGGCCGCACCCCGAGTGAGGGAGCGATGGCACCCCGTATTGCGGCGGTCCGAGCCCCGTCCAGGCCGCCCGGAGTCCTGCCAGAGTCCCTCCAGCCATGTCGTAGTCCGGGGTCCGTCGGGAGGAGGCTTCCAGGATCCTACGAGCCCGTCCCCCGGCCGGCGGCCTGCGTCTGCAGCGGATCCGGTTCGCGCGCCCGGCGCAGCGCCTGATGGGCCGACCAGAGGGCGGACACCAGCGGTACGGCCACCACCGCGCCCACTACTCCGGCCGCGATGGCCCCGCCGATGACCGAGAGCGCGACCACCACCGGGTGCAGCCGGACGGCCCAGCTCATTACGATCGGGTGCAGCAGATGGCCCTCGATCTGTCCGATGATCACGATGAGGGCAATGACCATGGCCGCGATCAGCGGGCCTTTGGCCGCCAGGGCCACCACGGCGGCGATCGCGAGGGCGATGGGGGAGCCGATCAGTGGAATGAAGGCGGCGAAGAACTCCAGCATGGCCAGCGGGACGGCGAGCGGCACGCCGAGAGCGAAGAGGGCCACGCCGACCAGAATCGCGTTGGTCACGGCCACAAGGACAATGCCGTGGGTGTAGCCGGTGAAGGTCCGCCAGGCCGCGCGGCCCGCCGCCGACACCCGATCCCGGGCGGTCGGCGGAAGCTGGTCGCAGAACCAGCCCCACTGCCGGTCGCCGGAGTGGATGAAGAAGACCGAGCAGAACATGGCCAGGGCGAACACGGTCAGGACTTCGACCAGCCGGCCGGCGCCGCTGAGCGCCGTACTCACGAGGGTGGACCGGTGGCTGGACAGGAACTGCCCGATCCGGGACTGGATGTCGGTGAGTGCGTCGGGGTTGAGCCGGAACGGCGGCTCCTCGAGCCAGCGCTCGATCCTGCCGACGCCTGCCCCGAACTCGCGCTCCAGGCCGGCCCGCTCTCCCGCCACCGCCTCGCCGACCAGGGCCAGGATCCCGAGGACAATGACGATGCTGCCGAGCAGACACACGGCGACGGCGAGCGGTCGGGGCAGGACGCGCCCCAGGAGGTCGGCCACCGGCCGGAGCATCGCGGTGATGACCATGCCGAGGAAGACCGCCACGGCGATCTCGTGGAACCGCCCCAGGGCCGAGAAGACGGCGTACACGAGGGCGCCCACCACGAGGATCCGCCAGGCGTAGGCGGCAGCCGTCTGCAGGGCGGGGAACACCCGCAGTTCGCCGTCGGGACGGGAATGGGGCGGGGGACGCCGGGTGCCCGGTTTCCCGGCCGGACGGCGGGTGATGCTGCTCAGCGCCTGACGCGACGCCGTGCGGATCCGGTGCCGGTGCCCGGCGGACGGCACGCCGGGGTCCGGGTTCCTGGGCTGCGGATCCGATGGCCTGGACATCCACAAGCAAGTACCACGGGGAGCCCTTCGTGCCACGCCACCGGCGCGATATTCGCCCGAAGGCACCCGGACCGTATGCCATGGCTACCTGCCGCTCCCGCCCGGCGGGGCGGTGCCCAGGAAGTGGAAGCCCTCCGGCTGAGCTGGTGAGGCTGTGTCAGGTGGCCGGTGGGTGAAGGGGTAGCGTCGCCCAGACGGTCTTGCCCCGCGGCGGTGTCAGTGACCACGACCAGGTGTCGCTCAGTGCGGTGATGAGGCTGAGGCCCCGGCCGCCGATTGCACAGGCGTCGGCGTTGCGCGGACGCGGCGGCTTGGAGCTTGGGTCGGTGACCGCGCAGACAAGGTAGCCGGGGTGCAGGAAGATGCCGAGCCAGACGGGGTAGTCGCCGTCGTCGGGCGAGGCGGGGTCCAGCGCGTGCTGGACGGCGTTGGTGACAAGTTCGCTGACGACCACCGCGGTGTCAGGTACAAGAGTGTGCAGCGCCCATCCGTTGAGGGTCGCGGCGACGAAGTGCCGTGCCTGGGGAGCGTTTCGAAGCTGTCCGTCCAGGCCGCATGCGGCGAATCCGACCGGGCTGTTGCCCTGGACCAGTCCCCATTCCGGTTCGCCTGAACGGACTAATCCGGACAGTTCCGCGCCAGGCTCGGCACCGCAGAACCGGCTTCCGTGCCCGGTGCTCGCGCTCATTGAGGCTGACAGGTGGGTTGTCACTGGTCATGTCCCCCTGGGGGCTTGGGACTTCGACGCTGCGGCAGCCGCCGTGGAACGAGTATGGTCTACCACCACCCGAGAATGCAATTGCATCTGGGATTGCATTCGGCGGGGGAGGGTGAGGCGAACGAACGTGCGAACGATGAGGGGCTGTTGCAGTGGAGTATTTCTTCAACGGCATGCAGGCGAGTGCACTGAACTTGGCGACGTGGACCAAGAGCAGCCACAGCAACGCGACGGGGAACTGTGTGGAGATGGCGGAGTTGCCTGGTGGGCATGTGGCGATTCGCAATTCCCGTGACCCGCAGGGGCCGGCGCTGATCTATACGCGGGATGAGATTGCGGCGTTCGTGGCGGGCGCCCGAGGTGGCGACTTCGACTCTGTTATTGGCTGAAAAGGGCTGCAAGAATGTCAAGTTCCGCATCAGGGGAGTGACGGTGGTGGATACTGGCGTCTTCCCAGCGTCCGCAGGAGCGCCCGATGGCTGAAGCCGACCTGAACGCGTCGTTGTTCGTACGACCGCTAGGGGCGGTAGAGAAGAACCCGACTGCGCTGAAGCTGGTCCTTGGCGGCAAATTGCGCGAGCTGCGTGTTGCTGCCGGGCTCGACCCCGTGGACGTCGACGACCGGCTCGGGTTCTCGCGATCGAAAACCAGCCGAATCGAGCTGGGGAGGCACGGCTGCAAGTCGGCCGACGCCCTGGCTCTTCTGAGCCTCTACGGGGTGGACCGCGAAGAGCGCATCGCCGAGTTCCTCCACCTGGTGGACCAGTCCCGCCGGACCGACTGGTGGCGCGCGTTCAGCGACGTCCTGTCCGACTTCTTCACCCCGCTGGTCGCTCTGGAAGGAGCGGCCGAGCGCATCCGCACGTACGAGCCGTTCTACGTGCCCGGGCTGTTGCAGACCCCCGCGTACACCCGCGCTGTGGTCCAGGCCGGACCCGGCCATCTCCTCACACATGAGGTGATGCGCCGGGTCGAGTTGCGGCAGGAACGGCAGCGGCAGCTCGACCAGCCGGATGGGCCGCGACTGTGGGCGGTGATCGACGAGTCCGTCCTGTTGCGGGCGGTCGGCGGGCCGGACGTCATGCGCGGGCAGCTCGAGCACCTCATCAAGATGATGGAGCGCCCCCGCGTCACCGTGCAGATCGCCCCGCTGGATGTGACAGCAGCGGTCGGAGTCGGCACCGGCGTGACCTGTCTGCGCTTCGCCTTGAGGGATCTCAAGGATGCCGTATACATCGAGCACCTGACCGACTCGACATTCACCCAGAAGCCGCTGGTCGTCGAGCAGTACCGGAACATGCTGGACCGGCTGGGGGCATGTGCGCTCACGCCCGCGGAGTCACTCGCGGTGCTGCGCGAGCGTGTTCTCACTCTTTGACGTGAAACGCCGACGGCCCGGGTACGGCGCGCCGAGGGCGCTGTACCCGGGCCGCACACGGCCGAAGGCGGGCGTTCGGCGTCACCCGACCCGAGCGAGGCCGCCCCACTCGATCCATTCGTCGGTCAGCTGGGTGGGGGCCAGTTCGTTGTCCGGTCGCCAGGTCGAAACCTCCACCAGGCCCGGATCGAGAATCTCCAGGCCGGTGAAGTATTCGGCGACTTCGCGCTCCTCGCGCACTCTGCCCCAGTTGTTGCCGGTGGCCTCGGCCATGAAGTCGGTGACGAACTTCCGGATCTCCGGCCTGTCGCTGACGAGCTGGCACACGACGAGGAAACTGCCGGGCGCCAGACGCTCCGCGACGCGCCGGACGAGCCCGGCCGGGTCGTCCTCGTCCGGGATGCAGTGCATGACCGACACGAAGAGAGCCGCGACAGGTTGACTGAAATCAATCAGTCCCGTCGTCTCCTCATGGCCGAAGATGCCATCGGTGTCTCGCATGTCGGCCTGGATCACCGCAGTGCGGTCGTTCTCGTCCAGCAGCGCTCGACCGTGGGCCAGCACGATGGGATCGCTGTCGACGTAGACCACCCTCGAGGCGGGATCAATGGCCTGGGCGACCTGGTGGACGTTGTCCTGGGTGGGAAGACCGGAGCCGTGGTCGATGAACTGTCGTACGCCGTACTCCCTGGCGAGCAGTCGCACCACACGCTGCAGGAACCGGCGGTTGTTGACCGCCAGCACCTTGGTGCTGGGCACCTGCTTCAGCAGCTGCTCGCATGCCTCGCGGTCCGACTGGTAGTTGTCGCTGCCCCCCAGAAAGTAGTCATACATGCGTGCCACACTCGGCACAGTCGTGTCGATGGCGCTTGGGCGCAACGACTCCTCTTGCATCCAGTCCTCACCCGCGTCTGTCGAGATCAGGTTCTCTAGGACGGCCATGCTATGGACGGCGCGTGCCATGGCATAGGCCTTGCAGTGGGGAAGAGGAGCGCGCCATGCTTTTTGAGCCATGTCCCGCGCAAGCCGCACGCCCCCAGTGGGGCGGCGTTCCTCGCGACGTTCACCCGCGGACGGGTCTCTTGGGTCCACAGCCCAGTAGCGCGGCGCGCCACGTGATCTGCGCCGGCGGGGGGCAAGCCATCCGGGGGATCTGCGGTCTCCGCGACGACGCGTTGCGCTGGTAGCGGCAGGGCAACGGTTACGTTCGCCGGGACAACGGCGCTGCGCGGGGTGACCAGCCACCCGGTGACCGCCGGTCCGGGAGGTGAACGGTGGGGCGCACGAAAGGACACGCCCACCCGGCACGGCGGCGCGGCGAAGCATGGCCGCGCCCCGCCGGTCGAGGCGCCGCTGGGCGGCTGCGGTGCCTCACCGTGCTGCCCCTGCTGGCCGGGCTGTTGTCCTGCGGCTCCAGCGAATCCGGCGGCCCGGTCAGCCTGAACTGGTACAACTTCCCTGACGACTCAGGTGCCTTGGCCGACGCGGCGAACAATTGCACCCGCGCCTCGGGCGGGCGGTACCGCATCGCGTACAACAAGCTCCCGCGCGGCGCGGACGGCCAGCGTCAGCAACTCGTCCGCCGGCTCGCCGCGCACGACCCCGCGCTCGACATCCTGGGGCTCGATGTCACCTGGGCCGCGGAGTTCGCCGAGGCCAAATGGATCCTGCCGTGGACGGGCAGCAACCGGCGCAGCGCCACCGAGGGCACCCTCGAAGTGCCGCTGCAAACAGCGACGTGGAGGGGCAAGTTGTACGCCGTCCCGTACAACACCAACACCCAGTTGCTGTGGTACCGAAGCGACCTCGTGCCCAAGCCCCCCAAGACCTGGGCCCAGATGCTGGACATGGCACGCGACCTCGCCAAGGAGGGCAAGCCCCACTACGTCGAGATCCAGGGCGCCCAGTACGAGGGGCTGACGGTCTGGTTCAACACGCTCGTGGAGAGCGCGGGCGGCTCCATCCTCAACGCCGCAGCCACAGCACCCTCGCTCGGTCCGCCCGCGGTCCAAGCGGCGACGATCATGCACGACTTGGCCACCTCACCTGCCGCCGACCCCTCCCTGTCCAACCAGATGGAGGACCAGAACCGGCTGGCCATGGAGTCGGGCACTGCCGCCTTCGAGCTGAACTACCCATTCGTCTATCCGTCGATGAAAGCGAACAAGCCCGAGCTGTTCAAGAGTTTCCGCTGGGCGCCATACCCCGGTGTGGACCCGGGCCGGCCCTCGAAACCCACGATCGGCGGCATCGACCTCGCCATCGGCGCCTATTCGCGCCACCCCGACCTCGCGTTCGAGGCCGCGCTGTGCCTGCGCAATCGCCAGAACCAGATGACCGCGGCGCTCAAGGGCGGACTGCCGCCCACTCTGCGCGCGCTCTACTCCGACAAGGCACTCGCCAAGAGCTACCCGTTCGCCCCCGAAGTGCTCTCGGCCCTGGAGAACGCCAGCGTCCGCCCCCAGACGCCCGCCTACCAGAACGTGTCCATCGCGATCTCGCACACGCTGTCCCCGCCCTCGGCGATCAACCCCCGCAGCGACATCGAGAACATCGGCAGGCAGATCGAGGACGCCCTCCAGTCCAAGGGGCTGATCCCGTGAACACCCCGACCCCCGCTACGTCGACGGCTCCGGCCCCGGCGCCCGGCCGGACCGAGGCGCTGTCCGAGGGCGCACGACAGGAGCGACGGCTGGGCCTGCTGCTGTGCGCGCCAGCGGTGGTCGTCATGCTCGCCGTGACGGCCTACCCCATCGGCTACGCGATCTATCTGTCCCTGCAGCGCTACGACCTGCGCTTCCCGAACCAGGCGCGTTTCGTGGGCCTGAGCAACTACGGGGCCGTGCTCTCCTCCGAATTCTGGTGGGAGGCGTTCTGGGTCACGCTGTTCATCACCGCCGTTTCCGTGGCCGTGGAACTCGTCCTCGGCTTCGCGCTGGCTCTGGTCATGCACCGCGCCATCTTCGGCCGGGGGACCGTGCGTACCGCGATCCTGATCCCTTACGGCATCGTCACTGTGGTCGCCGCCTACTCCTGGCAGTACGCCTGGACCCCGGACACCGGCTACCTCGCCGCGCTCCTGCCGTCCGGTGAAGCCCCGCTGACCGAGCAGTGGCCGGCCATCGGGCTGATCATCCTCGCCGAGGTCTGGAAGACCACCCCCTTCATGGCACTTCTCCTGCTGGCCGGACTCGCTCTGGTGCCCGAGGAGACACTGCGCGCCGCCATGGTCGACGGCGCGTCCGCCTGGCAGCGCTTCACTCTGGTGACGGTGCCGCTGATGAAGCCGGCGATCCTGGTGGCCCTGCTGTTCCGCACCCTGGACGCGTTCCGGATCTTCGACAACATCTACATCCTCACCTCGGGCGCTCACGGCACAGGCTCGGTGTCGATCCTCGGCTACGACAACCTTTTCACCGCGCTCAACCTCGGCATCGGATCGGCAATCTCCGTGCTCATCTTCCTTTGCGTGGGCCTGATCGCCTTCGCCTTCATCAAACTCTTCGGGGCCGCCGCCCCCGGCTCACAGGAGGCGGGACGCTGATGGCCGGCGCAGGTAAGCGGCACCTCGCCGGCTGGGCGGTCGCCAATACCGTGGTGATCGCCTATGCCCTGTTCCCGGTCTGGTGGATCGCGGCCCTGTCGTTCAAGGACCCCAGCACCCTCACCGACGGCAACTTCGTCCCGGAGAAGTGGACGCTGGAGAACTACCGCGGCATCTTCGAGACCTCGGAGTTCACCCGTGCCCTGATCAACTCGATCGGTATCGCCCTGATCGCCACCGTGATCGCCGTTGTGCTGGGAACCATGGCCGCCTACGCCGTGGCCAGGCTGCGCTTCCCCGGCAAGAAACTGCTGATCGGCATGTCCCTTTTGATCGCGATGTTCCCGCCGATCTCCCTGGTGTCCCCGCTGTTCAACATCGAGCGCATCCTGGGGATTTTCGACACCTGGCCGGGGCTGATCATCCCGTACATGACCTTCTCCCTGCCGCTCGCGATCTACACCCTCTCGGCGTTCTTCCGGGAAATCCCGTGGGATCTGGAGAAGGCGGCCAAGGTCGACGGGGCCACGCCCGCCCAGGCCTTCCGGCTGGTGATCGCGCCTCTGGCCGCGCCGGGCGTGTTCACCACCGCGATCCTGGTCTTCATCTTCTGCTGGAACGACTTTCTGTTCGCGATCTCCCTGACCTCGACAGCGAGGGCCCGGACAGTGCCGGCGGCGATCGCCTTCTTCACCGGGAGCAGTCAGTTCCAGCAGCCCACCGGTTCGATCGCCGCCGCCGCGGTCGTGATCACCATTCCGATCATCGTCTTCGTGCTGCTGTTCCAGCGGCGCATCGTCGCCGGACTGACGTCCGGGGCCGTCAAGGGCTGACCGGCAGCAGCCGATCGTCAGGACAAGGAGCACCAACCGTGGCCGAGATCGTTCTCGAGGGCATCACCAAGAGGTTTCCCGATGGCGCTCTGGCCGTGCGGGACATCAACCTCACAGTCCACGATGGGGAGTTCGTCATCCTGGTCGGGCCCTCCGGTTGCGGCAAGTCCACCACGCTCAACATGATCGCCGGACTTGAGGACATCACCGACGGCACCCTCCGCATCGACGACCAGGTCGTCAACGACAAGGCGCCCAAGGACCGCGACATCGCCATGGTCTTCCAGAGTTACGCCCTCTACCCGCACATGACCGTGCGCGAAAACATGGGCTTCGCCCTGCGCCTGGCCAAGGTCGACAAGGACACCATCAGGACCAAGGTGGAGGAAGCCGCCCGCATCCTCGACCTGACGGCTCATCTGGACCGCAAGCCCGCGAACCTCTCGGGTGGCCAGCGCCAGCGCGTCGCCATGGGCCGTGCCATTGTCCGCAATCCCAAGGCGTTCCTGATGGACGAGCCGCTGTCCAACCTCGATGCCAAACTCCGGGTACAGATGCGCACCCAGATCTCCCGCCTCCAGCAGCGGCTGGGCACCACCACCGTCTACGTCACCCATGACCAGACCGAGGCGATGACGCTCGGGGACCGCGTGGTCGTCATGCGCAGCGGCGTCGTTCAACAGGTCGGCACCCCGCAGTACCTCTACGACGAGCCGCGCAACCTGTTCGTCGCCGGGTTCATCGGCTCACCCGCCATGAACTTCCTCCACGCCACCCTGGAGGAGAACGCGCTGCGCACCATCGTCGGCGAGATCCTGCTGTCCCCCGAGGTACGCCAGATCCTGGAGCGCCAGAACGCGCCTCGGGACCTCATCGTGGGCTTGCGGCCCGAAGCCTTCGAGGATGCCGCACTGGTCGATCCGGGCCGGCCGGGGATGACCTTCACCACCACCGTGGACGTGGTGGAGTCCCTGGGTTCGGACGTCTACGCCTACTTCACCGAGGAGGACTGGCAGCCGACCGCCACCTCGGAACTGGAGGAGTTGGCGGCCGATTCCGGCCTCACTGAGACGGGGGCCAGCGGTCACCAGGTCGTCGTCCGGCTCAATGCCTCAACGCAGATCCGCGAGGGAAGCCAGGCCGAGCTGTGGGTGGACACCTCGAGGATCCACGTCTTCGACCCACGCACCGGTGCGAACCTCACCCATCATGAGAACACAGGCGGATGAGCCCGAACGGGCGGGTCCGAGTGGCAGGGTCCCAAGTGCCCGGCCGGGGGCTCGTTGGGTGCCGGGGGATGGGCGGCGGGTTCAGAGGGTGGTGATGAGTCCGCCGTCGTTCGGCCAGGGGGCCCGTGAGTGCGGGCGCCCGCGGCCACGCCGATACCTTCGGCGGCCAGCACCTGCGTGATTGCCAGGCCGATTCCGTTGCTTGCACCGGTGACGACGGCCGCCTTGCCTGCCAGGTGCAGCTCCATCAGGCCAGGGGTGGTGGGTGCCGGGCGACGCTGGATCGCGGGCGGCCCGAGGCCAAGGATGCTGCCCCACCCGGGGGCGTGATCGGCACTTTTGCGGCGTGCGCCACGCCGCGGTACCTCTCCCGGCTGCCGCGCCCAATGGCGCTGCACCGGGGCGTGGAACTCCACGGCGGGCTCCTGCGCGCTGGCGCGAGTTCCTGCTTGACGTCGACACGTCTGGGCGTCGGCGTCGCGCCGGGCTGGTCGACACGGGTGATGGGCCGGCCGGCTCAGCGCCCCCCGTCGGAATTGATCAAGGGCTGCAACTGCAGGCGCTGCTCCTCCGACAGGAACTCCGCGAACGTGTCGTACAGGTGCCGACGGGCACTGCGCACGGCGGCCTGGGCGTCGCCGTCCCGGATGGCCTCCAACATCTCCTGATGTCGCAGGCACTGCTCCTGCCGGAACACCATCGGGTCCTCCTCGTGCGCCGCGCGCAGGCCCGCCAGTTTGATGGTCACCCCGCGGGCCACCTCGTTGGACACCGCCAGCAACGGGTTGTGCACGCTGTCGTCGATCGCCTGGTGGAAATCCACGTCGGCGGCGGCGAAGGCGTCGTAGTCCTTCTCGAGCGCGGCCTGCATCGCACTGAACCGCTGCTCGATCCGTTCCAGCGCGTCCGGCGAGCGGAGCTGGGCCGACAGGCCCGCGATATTGCCCTCGATCACCATCCTGAACTGCACCAGGGCAAGTAGGTCGAGCTGCTCGAGGGCCACCAGCGAGGTCAGTGCCTTGTGCAGGCTCTCGGTGGAGAACGGGAGCACCTCCGCTCCGCCGCCCGGATCTGCCCGGCGGCTGCGGATCATGCCCCCCGCTTCGAGAACCCGCAGGGCTTCCCGCACGGTCGCCCGGCTGACCCCGAACTGTCCCATCAGTTCACGCTCCGAGGGCAGCCGGTCGCCCGGCGTCAGCCGCCCGGTGTAGATCGCGTTCTCCACTTGATCGACGATCACCTCGTACGCCCGTGCCGGCTTCGGTACTTGCGTGAACCGCAGCTTCTCGTCCCTGGGCATGTCGCACCTTTCTCACTGTGTCGCGCCATTCTCGCCGAGATCGGCCCTTGTGCGACCAGCTATATGGCTGATTTACTACCCAGCGCTTCAGCTACTGGGCTACTTGTCAGACCAGCACCCGCCTGGCCTCCCGCCCGCCTTCCCCCTCTGGAGACGCCATGGCCGACGTGCCAACCCTGTCCTCGGTCACCCGCAAAGTCATGTTGCGCCTGGTGCCGTTCATGATGGTGCTGTACTTCGTCAACTACATAGATCGCGCCAACGTCGGTTACGCAGCGATCAAGATGAACCCGGAGCTCGGCCTGACCACGGCCATGTTCGGGCTCGGGGCCGGCATCTTCTATGTCGGCTACATGATCTTCGAAGTCCCCAGCAACCTCCTGCTCCACAAGTTCGGAGCCCGGATCTGGATCGCCCGGATCATGATCACCTGGGGCATCGTGTCCGGTTGCACCGCGTTCATCGCGGGACCGAACAGCTTCTACCTGGTCAGGATCCTGCTCGGGGTGGCGGAAGCCGGCTTCTACCCGGGAATGATCCTTTTCCTGACCTACTGGCTGCCGCGCAAGAACCAGGTGATCGCCCTCTCGATCTTCCAGCTCGGTATTCCGCTGTCCAACCTGATCGCGGCGCCGATCTCGCTGCCGATCGTGGCGCGCGACGAGATCATGGGCCTCACCGGCTGGCGCTTCATGTTCGCCGCCGAGGCCATTCCCGCGATCATCCTGGGCGTGGTGACCTTCTTCTACCTGACCAGCAGGCCCCAGCAGGCCAAGTGGCTCACGCCGCAGGAGAAGGCGGTGCTGGGCACAGCCCTGGAGGCCGAGGCCCGGGAGGCGAGCGGGGGCGAGGAGCACACCCCGAGGACCGCCCTGCGCAACCCCCGGGTGTACGGGCTGGCTGCCGTGTACTTCGGCATCAACTTCGGGCTCGTGGTGCTGGTCTTCTTCCTGCCGCAGATCGTGGCCGGGTTCAAGGAGCAGTACGGATCGAGCTACAGCCCGTTCCAGATGGGCGTCCTCACCGCGCTCCCGTTCCTGCTGGCGATCCCGGCGCAGGTGCTGTGGGGCTTGCATTCGCGGCGTACCGGCGAGGTCGCCTGGCACATCGCGATACCGATGTTCATCGGCTCCGTCTCCACCGCGGTGGCGCTCTTCATGTCCTCACCCCTGATGGCGATCGTGGCCATTTCGGTGACCGCCGCCTGCGTCTTCTCCGCCATCCCGGTGTTCTGGCAGCTGCCCAGGGCCTTCCTCACCGGCGCCGCGGCAGCGGCCGGCATCGGGCTCATCAACACCATCGGCGTGTCCAGCAACTTCGTCGGTCCCTACATCATGGGCTGGCTGCGCGACGCCTCCGGCAACTTCCGCTCCGGCATGCTGGTCATCGCCGCCTTCATGCTGATGGCCGGGGTGCTCGCACTGGTCCTGCGTCGTCCGTCCGGAACCGCGGATGCCGAACCGGCCGAGCAGCCGGTCATGGCCACTGCGGCGAGCACTGCTGTTTCCAGCGCAAAGGAGAGCTGAGTGACCGTCACAGAAACCGCCGCCACACCGGCCGTCGGCTCGCTGCTGACCCGGGCTGAGGGAGGACCGCAGCTGCCGCAGATCCCGACGTTCCATTCGAGCGCCGAGGAACGTCTCCACAACAAGCAGCGACTGGCCGCCGCCTTCCGGCTGTTCGGCAAGTTCGGCTTCGGGGAGGGCGTCGCCGGGCACCTCACCGTGCGCGACCCCGAGAACCCGCACCACTTCTGGGTCAACCCCTACGGCATGTCCTTCCACCTCATCCGGGCCAGTGACCTGATCTGCGTGGACGAGCACGGGACCGTCGTGCACGGAGACCGGCCGGTCAACAAGGCCGCCTTCGCCATCCACGGCGGCCTGCACGTGGGCAACCCCGACGTGATCGCCGCCGCCCACGCGCATTCGGTCTACGGCAAGGCGTTCACCAGCCTTCGCTGCATGGTCGAGCCACTGACGCAGGACGCCTGCGCCTTCTACCAGGACCACGTCCGCTTCCAGGGCGATGTCGTGGTGCTCGACTTCGAGGAGGGCAAGAAGATCGGCGAGGTGATGGACGGCTCGAAGGCGGCCCTGCTGAACAACCACGGGCTGCTCACCGTCGGCCGGACCGTCGACGAGGCGGCCTGGTGGTTCATCACGCTGGAGCGGACCTGCCAGTCCCAGTTGGTCGCGATGGCTGCCGGTACACCGGAACCGCTCAGCCACGAGGAGTCCGTCGAGGTGCGCACGCAGGTCGGCACTCCGTACGCCGGCTGGTTCCAGTTCCAGCCGCTGTACGACATGATCGTCGCCGAGCAGCCCGACCTGCTGGATTAGTCAGCTCTGCCGGGGAAGGCAACGGATGAAGACGGGCCACGGCCGGTCGCCCGCTCGTGCGACCGGCCGTGGCCCGTCTGTCGTCCTGACCGTCGTAATCCTGGATCCGGCGGCCGTGGCTCGGGTCTCGGTCGACTCGGGCGGCCGGGCGGTCAGTTCGGAGACGATCTCCGGAACGTCGAGCGTCGGCGACGCCGGTCCCGCAGCACTGCCAGTCGACGACAGTGGTCAGCGGGAGCGCCCGGGCCGTCCCGGCCGTCAGGCCAGCCGGCCGAGGACCGGCCTGCCGGGCAGCGAGTCGAGCAGCACCGATCCGTCGCGGACGACAAACTGCCCGTCGACGATCACGTGCCGGAAACCGTGCGAGGCGATCCCCGGCTCGGCGTAGGTCGACCGGTCGCAGATGGTCTCCGGGTCGAAGATGACCAGATCGGCGTCGGCCCCCACCTGGATCCGGCCCTTGCGACGCAGCTGCGGCGCGACCTCCTCCAGCGTCTGCGCCGGGATCAGCGTGCAGCGCCGGATCGCCTCCAGCAGTGGCAGTACCTGCCGGTCGCGTACGAAGGTGCCGAGGAAACGGGAGAACGTCCCGGTCGTGCGGGGGTGGGAGAGGACCCCTTCGGGCAACGGCCACTCGCTCTCCACCACCTGCCCGTCCGCGTGGACGAACGGGATCGCGTCGGAGGCGATCGCGGTGCCGGGGAGCACCAGCGCCCGCTGCAGCAGACTCCAGTCGTCCTCGTCGTTCTCCTCGTCCAGGTAATGGATGGCGACGAGCGCGCTCGGGTCCTGGGAGCGTAGTTCCAGCAGCCGCTCGCCGGTGGCCGGGCGTTCGCCGGTCGCGAGGACCACGATGTTCCGGGGTTCGATGCCCAGCCGGGTCAGCTTGTCCGGGGCGAGGAAGGGCACGCCGATCATCGTCATCCCGGCGCCGTACGGGTACGCCTCCGTGGTCACCCGTACACCGTGGCCGCGAGCGCCGGCCACCAGCTCCGCGACCTCGTCGATGGCCCGGAGCGACGTGCTGTTGAGGTGGCACAGGTGCATATGGGCCCCGCTGCCCGCGGCGGCGGCCACCACCTCGGCCACGCCCTCCAGCGCGGTCTCGGGGTCCTCAGGGTTCTTGAACCGCGCGTGGGTGAACGTGGGCACCCCGAGCCGGGCCGCGAGCCGGGCGACCTCGTAGTACTCGCGGCGGCCGGTCCGCGGCGCGTAGCCGACGAGGACGCCGACGCCGAGCGCCCCGGCGTGCAGTTCGCGTTCCAGCTCGGCCAGAATCCGGTCCAGCTCGGCCGGGTCCGCCGGCTGCTGCCACCGCTGGTGGTGGGCGCTCGCACTGAACGCCAGGAAGCCGCCGACCGGCTCGATCCCGTCCAGCACACGCATCCGGGCCATCGCCCAGGACGTCGAGTATCCGTAGTTGATCGGCCTGCCGGTCTCCCCGGCCTCCTGGTAGACCCGGGCCACAGGCGCAGCGCCCGATTCCAGCTCCAGAGCGGTGGTAACGCCGTCCAGGGCCTGCATACGAAGCGAGGAGACGGTCTGGGCGTGGCTGTGCAGGTCGATGAACCCAGGGGCGAGTACCTGCCCGGACACGTCGACGACCGCGAGGGCGGGGACCGGGTCCACGGTCACCGAGGTGATGCGACCACCGGTCACACCGACGCAGCGGACGGCGTCCAACTCCGTTTCGGGATCGATGACCCGGGCTCCTGTGAACAGCACATCGCATTCGGCCGTGAATTCGTCTCGTACGGAACCGGCGATGCCCCCCACACTGGCCATGGGAATCTTCTCCTTGCTTCTGTCCTAGGGAATGGCTCAGTATCGGAGCCTCGGCCAATCGGCCTCGCGAAAACGCAGGAAAGCGACAGTTGGGGAACGCACATGCAGGAAGAGGGCGCTGCCGTCCAAACAGCCATCACAGGTTCCGCGACAGCCGGTCACTTCCGGGAGACCGATCTCGAAGTGATCGACGCCATGCAGCTCAATCCGCGCGCGTCGTGGAAGGACCTCGGCCATGTCCTGGGCATCGACCCGGCCACCGTCTCGCGACGCTGGCAGCGGCTGGAGGAAGCGGGCGAGGCATGGGTCACCGTCGCGCTCGGACAACGCCAACTGAACACCATGTGCGTGGCGTTCCTGGAACTGAGCTGCGAACCTGGAGCCGCCTCCGAGGTCGGGGCGGCGCTGGCGGCCGAGCCGCACGTCATCTCTCTGCAGCATGTGGCCGGCTCCTACGACCTGTGGGGGATCGTGCTGGCTCCGCGGCTCACCGACCTGTCCGACTACCTGCTGCGCCGACTGCCCCTGCACAAGGGGGTCACCAGGGTCCGCACTCATGTGGCCACCCGGGTGTATGACGCGAGCGGCCGGTGGCGGCTTCGGGTTCTCAACCGGGACCAGGTGCGGAGGCTGATCCCGAAGGTCCCGCCGACGGACCGCCTGGACTCCCTGTCGCTGGAGCCGGCGGACCGGGAGCTGTTCGTGGCGCTGAGCACTGACGGCCGCCGCACTTACCGGGAGCTGGAGGCGCGTCTTGGGATCAACGCGCGCACCGTCCAGCGGCGGCTCGGCCGGCTGCTGGCCACCGGGGACATCGCCTTCCGCTGCGACCTGGCGCGGGCCCGCGCGGGGTGGCACGCCGGCGCCGTGCTGTGGCTGTCGCTGCCGGACGACCGGCTCGACGCCACCGGCCGGCGGCTGCTGGAGTGGCCGCAGACCCGCACCTGCGCCGCCGTGACCGGGGCGAGCAACATGCTGCTGACGGTGGGCCTGCACGCCCTGTCCGACCTGCACGAACTGGGCACCCGGATCCGTGCCGAGTTCCCGTACGCGGTGATCACCGACCGTACGACGACGCTCCGCCAGATCAAGCTGTACGGCCGGCTGCTCGATCCGACCGGCAGGTGCGCGCCCACGGCGGTGCCCGTCGATCCCTGGGCGCTGAGCCCGGACGTCGCTTCGGCCGACGCGCTCAGCCGCTAGAGGCCCCATGGCCGGTGAGACGGATCCGCCCGGGTCGCTTGCGCCTTCCGCCGGGCGGTTCCTGCCCCGCTCCCAGGGCGCTCCGCGGCGGGAGCGGGGCGCGATGCGGCGTGCGATGCGGCTTCCGTGGTCATCATCCGGGGGCAGGACAGGCGCTCGTGTCGTAATCCTGCGCTTCGGTACCGCTCCGAAGTGTTTTCCTGCGATTTGCCGCTGGTATTGAACTCCGCTCACATACTTTGGGCCATCCCAGCGACGAAAGCTTAAAGCGCTCGGCAATCCAGTCGCAACATCCCGGAAATATGTGGTGTTCGGCGGGCTTCAGTCGGGTGGAAAGGCGAATTGATGCCTACGGAAGCGACCCCCAGCATTCCCGGTCTGCTGATCGACAATGTCTGGTCGGACGGCACCGGCACCGAGCGGATGACGATTACGGCACCGTACGGCGGAAAGCCGCTCGCCACGATCATGGAATCGTCCAGAGCGGACATCGATGCCGCGATCACCTCCGCGCACAAGGCCTACGAGGCAAGCCGGCTCGCGCCCTACGACCGCTTCCGCATCCTGCGCCGGGCGGCGGAGCTGATCGAAGAACGCCACGAGGACCTGTCACGGTCGATCGTCGCCGAGGCGGGCAAGCCCATCCGGGACGCGCGCGCCGAGGTCAGCCGGGCGGTTCTCACTTTCGAGCTCTGTGCGGAGGAGGCCAAGCGGATCGGCGGTGAGTACGTCCCGGTCGACGCCACCCCCGGTTCGGAGAACCGGCACGCCTTCACCATTCGCAGGCCGGCCGGCGTGGTCTGCGCGATCACCCCGTTCAACGGGCCGGTCAACCAGCTGAGCCACAAGGTGCCGACAGCCATCGCGGCCGGCGCCACCGTGGTGCTCAAGCCCGCGGAGATCACTCCGATCTCGGGGATCGCGCTCGCGCAGATCCTGATCGACGCAGGACTGCCGCCGGGCCACCTGAACGTGGTGCAGGGACAGGGCGAGACGGTCGGCCAGCAGCTGCTCGAAGACCCCCGGTTCGCCGTGTACACCTTCACCGGCAGCACCCCGGTCGGACTGCACATCCGTCGCACCGTCGGGCTGCGCAAGACACTGCTGGAGCTGGGCAACAACTCGGCCAACATCGTGCACGCGGACGCCGACCTGCCCCTGGCCGCGCGGCAGCTCGCCCGCTCGCTGTCGGTGTACTCCGGCCAGGTGTGCGTGAGCGCCCAGCGCCTGCTGGTGCACGACGCCGTGTACGACGACTTCGCCGAGCTGCTCACGGAGCAGGTGCGTGCCCTGCGGGTGGGTGACCCCTCGGACGAGACGACCGACATCGGACCGATGATCTCCGAGGAGGCCGCGATCAAGGCGGAGTCCTGGATCAAGGACGCGGTGGCGAGCGGGGGCCGGCTGCTGTGCGGCGGTGAGCGCACCGGGTCCTTCGTCACCCCCGCCGTCGTCGCGGACCCGCCCAGTACCGGCGACCTGCTGTGCAAGGAGGCGTTCGCGCCGGTCGGCGCCATGGTCCGGTACCACGACCTCGACCAGGCCTTCTCCATCGCCAACAGCACGGAGTACGGGCTCCAGGCAGGTGTCTTCACCAGCAGCATCGATGTGGCCATGGCAGCCGCGGAGCGGCTGGAGGTAGGGGGCGTCATCGTCAACGACGCGTCGTCCTACCGGGTCGACTCGATGCCGTACGGCGGAGTCAAGAGCAGCGGCTCCGGCCGCGAGGGCGTCCGCTACGCCGTCGAGGAGATGACCGAGCCACGTCTCGTGGTCCTGAATGTCCAACCGCCTAAAACGGTCGGCTGAACGCACCCGCACACCCGGCCCGGCCGCCCCGCCGTGCCACGCACCCATCAGATGCATAGGACAGGAGCTCAGATGATACGCAGACAGGGCCGGCTGGCAGGCAAGCTGTTCAGACCGGCAGCCGCCGTCACACTGGCGCTCGGCCTGGTCGCGACGGCCGCCGGGTGTGGCACGAGCTCTGGCTCGGGCTCCGGAGGCGTCAGCCTCCGCCTGCTCGCCCCGGAGTACAGCGACAAGACCAAGGGGCTCATGCAGGAGGTGGTGGACGACTTCAACACCGCCAACAAGGGCAAGATCGAGGTCACGCTGGAGACCGCGCCGTGGGACAAGCTGCATGACAAGCTGACCCTGGCCATGGGCTCCCGGAAGGCCCCGGACGTCTTCGGCTACGCCACCCGGTGGCTGACCGAGTTCGAGAGCCTCGGCCAGCTGGAGCCGCTCGACGAGAGGCTGGCGCCCACCAAGGACCTGTTCAACGAGAACGTCCTGAAGGCCGGCATGATCAACGGTAAGACGTACGGGCTGCCGCTCGCGGTCTCCGACCGCATGCTCTACTACCGCACCGACCTGTTCGACGAGGCCGGGCTGAAGGCGCCCAAGACCTGGGACGACCTGATGACGGCGGCGGTGAAGACCGCCCACCCGCCGAAGAACCACGGCCTCGGTGTCCCGGCCAGCGGTGTGGAGGTCGACACCTTCTTCGACTACTTCCTGTACAACAACGGCGGCGAGATCCTGGACGCCAAGGGCAAGTCCCTGCTGAGCAGCCCGGAAAGCGTCGAGGCGCTGCAGTACCTCACCGACCTGGTGAAGGCGGGCGGCAGTGAGCCCAAGCCGACCGGCTTCACCCGTGAGCAGATCATCGAGATGTTCAAGGCCGGCCAGCTGTCGATGTACCCGACCGGGCCGTGGCTGAACGCGATGATCCAGGCCGACGCTCCGGACCTGAAGTACTCGATCACGCCCTTCCCGACCAACGGTGACAAGCCTGCCCAGGCCGCAGGTGTCACCGACTCCTTCGGTATGTCCGCGACGAGCGCGCACAAGGACGAGGCGTGGAAGTTCGTCGAGTTCATGTACCAGGAGAAGTACCGGCAGAAGTTCGGTGAGGCCGAGGGCATGCTGCCCGAGCTGAAGTCGGTGGCCGCTTCGGACTACTTCCAGGCGCCGAAGTTCAAGCCGTTCGTGGACGCGCTGTCGGTGGCGAAGTTCCAGCCGCAGCACCCCAAGTTCGAAGCGATCCAGCAGATCATGACGGTCGCCGTGCAGAAGGCGCTCAGCGGTCAGACGTCTCCCAAGTCGGCGCTCGCCGAGGCCACCGACAAGATCAACCAGCTGTAGCGGGTCCTCCCGGATCCCTGTGGTACCAGACAGTGTGACCGGACCGCGCCCCCCCGTGGGCGCGGTCCGGCCCGGAAGAACGCGGGTTCACATGACCATGACCGATATCAAGAACGCAGCACCGCCCAAGCCCGCGTCCGCTCCGGCCTTCGTGAAGCGAAAGCGCGTCCGGCGCCATGAGGCGCTCATGGGGCTGGCGTTCATCGCGCCGACCCTTGTCCTGATCGTCGCGGTCGTCTTCTACCCGATCGCCGACACCATCCTGATGTCCTTCAGCGACGTCAACGCCCTGGCCCAGCGGACCGGGTTCAACGGTCTCGAGAACTACCGCGCGTTGTTCGGGGATCCGGTCTTCGTGCGGGTGGCCGTCCAGACTCTGGTGTGGACCGTCGCCGTGGTGGGGATCACCACCCTCATCTCCATACCTGTGGCGCTCGCCCTCAACCTGCACTTCCCGGGCCGGCGGATAGCGCGCACCGTACTGATCATCCCGTGGGCCGCGTCCCTGATGATCAACGCGCTGGTCTGGCGGTGGATCCTCGACGGCCAGTACAGCATCGTCAACCGGCTGCTGATCAACCTGCATGTGATCGACGAGCCGATCGTCTGGCTGGGCTCCGAGGGCTACGCGTCGGTCGCGATCATCGTGGTCGGTATCCTCGTCTCGATCCCGTTCACCTCGTTCTCCCTGCTCGCCGGGCTCCAGTCGATACCGGCGGAGATCTACGAGGCGGCGCGCATGGACGGTGCCGGATTCTGGCGGACCCTGCGCAAGATCACCTTGCCGATGCTGCGTCCCGCGCTGTCCATCACCACCATTCTGAACATCATCTACGTGTTCAACTCCTTCCCGATCATCTGGCTGCTCACGCAGGGAGCACCGGCCTACCACACGGACATCCTGGTGACCTATCTCTACAAAAAGGCGTTCAGCGAAGGTGAGTTCGGGGCGTCCGCTGCCATGGCGGTCCTCACCTTCCTGCTGTTGCTCGTCTGCAGCCTGCTCTTCTCGCGGCTGAGCGGCGACCGGGACCGGGGAGCCACCCGATGAAGGCCGCGCGCAAGGGCATCCGCAAGGACCCGGCCAACCGACTGCTGCTGATCTTTCTCGCCGTGACCCTGGTGGTGTCGGCCTTCCCGTTCTTCTACCTGCTGTCCACCGCGCTGCGGCCGCGTTCGGAGATCTTCCACTATCCGCCGACCTGGCTGCCGCAGACCTGGGCCTGGAGCAACTTCAAGGAGATCTGGACCACCGTGCCGCTGCTGCGGTACCTGGTCAACAGCATCCTGGTGGCCGGCGGCGCGACGGTGCTCAACCTGGTGGTCGCGGTCCCCGCCGGATACGCGCTCGCCAGGCTCCGCTTCCCCGGACGCAATCTGTTCCGCCAAGTGCTCCTGGTGACGCAGATGTTCTCGCCGGTGGTACTGATCATCGGTCTGTTCCGCCTGGTGACCGGCTGGGGGATGATCGACCAGCCGATCGTGCTTGTGGTCACCTACGCCGCGCTGAGCGTGGCGTTCTCGGTGTCCTTCCTGGCCGGCTACTTCTCCTCCATCCCGGAGGAGATCGAAGAGGCGGCCATGGTCGACGGCTGCTCCCGGATCACCGCGCTGTTCCGGGTGGTCCTGCCGATGGCGATGCCGGCGGTGGTCACCGCCACGGTCTTCGCGTTCATCACGGCCTGGAACGACTTCATGATCGCCCTGACCTTCGTGTCGTCCCCCGACACCAGGACGCTCCCGCTGGGCCTGTACTCCTTCCTCGGTCAGTACACCGTCCAGTGGCACTACCTGATGGCCGCTTCGCTGGTGACCATCGTCCCCGTTGTGGTGCTCTTCCTGTTCATCGAGAAGCACCTGGTGAGAGGCCTGACCGCAGGGGCAGTCAAGTAGCAGGTCAACCCGTCCCACCCAGTCCGCCACCGAGGCGGCCCCCCGGCCCGGCGCGGCGGCCGGGGGCACGACCACCGCGGCGCGTCCCCTCCCGCCCGCGTGACGAAAGGAAACACATCCGCCATGACCGTCCCCAACCCCTTCGCGTTCCGCCCCCTCGGCCGCACCCACATGAACGTCACCGCGGTCGCCCTGGGCGGCGCCGGACTCGGCGGCATCTTCGGACCCGTCGGTGACGCCGAAGGCGTCGGCGCGGTCGAACGAGCGCTTGAACTCGGCGTCAACTACCTCGACACGTCCCCCAAGTACGGCGAAGCCGAACGCCGGATGGGCATGGCGCTGCGCGGGGTGCCGCGTGACAGCTATTACATCTCCAGCAAGGTCGGGACGCACCCCGACCACCCGGGCGACTACTCGGCCGACACCGCTCGCTGGACGGTCGCCAACAGCCTCAAGGTGCTCGGCGTCGACTACCTCGACCTGTGTCACCTGCACGAGCCCGAGCCGCACCACCTCGACCAGGCGCTCGCTCCCGGCGGCGCCCTGGAGGCCCTGGTGCAGCTGAAGGAGGAGGGGGTCATCAAGTCGATCGGCATCGGCGTGCAGGATCACGAGCTGCACCGCCGCTCCATCGAGACCGGCGTCCTGGACGTCTCCATGACCGTCAACGACTGCACCCTGCTGCGGCAGGAGTTCGCCGATGTCGCCGAACTGGCCGGCAAGCACGGCGTCGGTCTGGTCAACGGCGCCCCGCTGGCCATGGGCCTGCTCTCCGGCCGGGACCCCGACGTGATTGGCACGCCCAAGTGGACGCCGCCGGCCGACGAGGTCCGTGGCGCCAAGCTGGTGCACAAGTGGTGCGCCGAGCGCGACATCCCGGTGCTGGCGCTGGCGCTCCAGTACGCGCTGCGCCAGAGCGCCTACGACTGCACCCTGGTCGGCTCGTCCACTGCCGCAGAGGTCGACGGCTGCTGGTCGGCGCTGGTCCACCCGATTCCGCAGGAGGCCTGGGACGAACTGCCCGGCCTGCTCGCCACCATCTCCGGGAGCTGACCGGTGATTCTCACCAATGAATGCTCCCGGCACGCGGCGGGACCGCACCGGACGGTGACGCCATGAGCGCGCCCTACGGCGACGTGATCGCCCGGGACCTGCCGGTCCCGCTGCCGGCTGGCGTGGAACTGCCCGTGGACCTCTCCGACGAGCGGCTCGACACACCCGCCGTACTGGTGGACCTCGACGTGATGGACGCCAACATCGACCGGTTCGCCGGATACGCGAAGCGGTCCGGGCTGGCGCTGCGCCCGCACATCAAGAGTCACAAGAGCGTCGCGATCGCGCGCCGCCAGCTCGCCGCGGGCGCCGCGGGCATCTGCGTCTCCGGCGTGACCGAGGCCCGGACCATGGCGGCCTGCGACCCGCCGGACATGCTGATCGCGTATCCGCTGGTGGGCCGGGCCAAGCTGGACCGGCTGGCCGGCCTGCTGGGCCGGACACCGGTGACCCTGGTCAGCGACTCCCCCCAGGTGACCGATGGATACCGGCAGGTGGCGATCGGCACCGGCCAACGGATCCCGGTCCTCGTCGAGGTGGACACCGGCATGAAGCGGGTCGGCGTTCCGCCCCGGGAAGTGGTCGACCTGGCCAAGGCGATCGCGGCCGATCCGCTGCTGGAGTTCGCCGGGATCATGACGCACGCCGGGCACAGCCACGATGTCACCGGTGAGCCGGGCATCGCGGCGGTCGCCCGACAGGAGGCGTCGATCATGGGCGGGCTGCGCGCGGACCTGGAGGCCGCCGGACTGGACGTCCGTACGGTCTCCGCCGGCTCCACGATCACCTCGCCCTACCTGACGGCGGCCGACGGCATCACGGAGATCCGCCCCGGCACCTACATCTACAACGACCTCCGGACGCTGGGCTGCCACGCGTGCACCCCCGACGCCATCGCCGCCACCGTGCTGGCCACCGTGGTCAGCGCCGACGGCGACCGGGTCACCATCGACGCGGGCAACAAGACGCTCACCCCGACCTCCGAACCGGGCTACGGCTACGGGCACCTGCTGCACCGGCCCGGCGCCACCTTCAGCCGGCTGTCGGAGGAGCACGGCGTGATGCGGCTGGCCGACGAGCTGCCGCCGCCGTCCGTCGGCGAGCGGGTGCGCGTGCTGCCGATCCATGTCTGCGTCTGGATGGACCTCCAGGCGGAGGTCTACGGAATCCGCGGCGGCCGCATCACCGAGCGGATCTCCATCGACGCGATGCGCCACAGCCTGTGACCGGCGAAATGGCGTGCCGAGGGGCACACGCCCCGTACTACGCAAGCAGAGGACCCTCGTGAATCAGGAATCGACGCACACCCGGCTCCTCGACGGCGCTGCGGTGCGGTCGGTGCTGGCCTGGCCCGACACGATCGACGCCATCCAGGACGCGTTCGCCGGGGCGGCCCGGCAGCGCGCCCTGGTGGGCGCGGCCACCCAGGTCGACCCGCCCGGAGCGCTGCTCCACCTCAAGGCCGGCGGGTTCGCCGAGCCGCCGCTGCTCACTGTCAAGGCCAACCTCCGGCCGGAGGGTGGTCGTGCCTTCGGGGTGGTACTGGTCTTCGACCACCAGCAACAGCAGTTGCGCGCGGTCCTGGACTCGGGCGATGTGACGGCGATCAGGACCGCCGCCACGGCCGTTGTCGCGGCGCGGGCGCTGGGCGCACGCCCGGGCGCCACCGTGGCGGTCATCGGCGCCGGCCCGGTCGGACGCCGCATCGTCGAGGCACTGCCGTACGCGCTCCAGCCCGGCGCACTCCAACTGTGGAGCCGGGACCCGGGCCGGGCGGCGGAACTCGCCGCCGTCGCCCCCGCCGATGTGCCGCACCAGGTGTTCGACACGCCGGCCGGGGCCACCGCGGGGGCCGATGTGGTCATCACGTGCACACCGGCCCGGACGCCGCTGCTCAGCGCGGCGGACCTGGCCGAGGACGCGCTGGTCATCGCGATGGGCTCGGACTCGCCGGGCAAGCGGGAACTGGCCGGCGATGTCCTCACCGGGGCGTCGGTCGTCGCCGACGACCCCGCCGCCGCCCTCAGGGTCGGTGAGTCGGCCTACCTGGCCGAACCGGCCGCGGTGCCTGTCGAACTGGGGGCGGTCCTGCTGGACCCGTCCCTGGGCGAGAAGCTGCGAGACGGATCGCCGGCCCGGCGGATCGTCTTCGACTCGGTGGGCACGGCGTTCACCGACACCGCGGTGGCCGGGGTCATCGTTCGGCTCGCCGCCGAACGGGGCCTGGGCAGCCACTTCGCCTTCCAGGCGCCGTAGCGCAGGGCTGCAGCTCACAGGTTCCCGGCACCGGGTGGTCACAGAGACGCTGTGACCACCCGGTGCGAAGGCATCTCGCGGCCTTTGCCGATCGTCCTGCCGAGGTCGGTCAGGCGGTCAGGTTGGCGATGAGGGCCTTGGTGACGTCCTCGGTGGAGGCCGTGCCACCGACGTCGCGGGTGAGGATGCCGGCGGCGGTGGTTGCCTCGATGGCCTTGTTCAACCGGGCGGCCTGCTCGGACAGGCCGAAGTGCTCCAGCATCAGGGCGGCACTGCCGACGGCGCCTATGGGGTTGGCGAGACCCTCGCCCGCGATGTCGGGGGCGGAGCCGTGGACCGGCTCGAACATGCTGGGAAAGCGGCGCTCGGGGTTGAGGTTGGCGCTGGCAGCGAGGCCGAGGCTGCCGGCGAGCGCGCTGCCGAGGTCGGAGAGGATGTCGGCGTTGAGGTTGGAGGCGACGACGACGGAGAGGTCCTCGGGCTTGAGGACGAACTTCGCCGACATCGCGTCGACGAGGACACTCTCGGTCTCCACGTCCGGGTAGTCCTGGGCGACCCGCTTGAACACGTCGTCCCAGAGGACCATGCCGTACTGCTGGGCGTTGCTCTTGGTGACGCTGGAGACCTTGCGGCGGTCGCGGGTGCGGGCGAGGTCGAAGGCGAAGCGCATGATGCGTTCGCAGCCGACTTCGGTGAACAGGGCCGACTGGATGGCGACTTCGCTGCCGGGACCGCGGCCGGAGAGGTTGCGCCCGCCCAGGCCCGCGTACTCACCTTCGCTGTTCTCGCGTACGACGATCCAGTCCAGTTCGGTGTCGTCGGCCTTGCGCAGCGGGCTCTGGACGCCGGGCAGGAAATGCACCGGGCGGATGTTGGCCCACTGGTCGAAGCTCTGGCAGATCTTCAGGCGCAGTCCCCACAGGCTGATGTGGTCGGGGACGGTGGGCCAGCCGACCGCGCCGAAGTAGATCGCGTCGAACTCCTTGAGGCGGTCAAGACCGTCGTCGTCGATCATCTTGCCGGTCTTCTCGTAGTAGCCGCAGCCCCAGGGGAACTCCTCCCAGTCGAAGGCGAAGGCGCCCTGGGAATCCTCGGCCAGCGCATCCAGGACGGCGCGCCCTGCGGCGACGACCTCCGTACCCACGCCGTCGGCGGGTATGGCGGCGATACGGAAGGTTTGGGGCGTGGTCACGGTGGTGCCTCCTGCGCGTGGTGAGCGTCTTCTTCGACGTCTACGAGTCAACACAGGGCCCCCGAGCCGCGTCCAAGACATGCTTCCGATGCCACCTATAGGCCGTGCCGATGAGTTCGGCCGCAGGGTGCGCGACAGTCAAAGGTCCGAAAGGTCCGTTGGTGGGAGGCGGCCGGTCAGTTCTGCTCGGCGGCGGCGGATTCCGGCGGCGTGGGCATCTGGGCCCGCTGTCCGGCCAGAGATCTGGTCAGGCGGAGAAACGATGTCGCGGCGGGTGTGAGGTGGGCGGGCAGGCTGATCATGGCCACATGCAGGTAGGCGGTGTGCTCGATCGGTGCGACCACGGCGCCGCACCGGCGCGCCAGTTGGATCCATGCCGAGGGCAGCACGGCGACCCCGACCCCCGTGAGGACCAGAGGGAGGATCGAGGTCCTGTGGTCGACCACCGTGACGATCTCGGTGCCGGTGCCTCCGGCGGTGATGTCGTCGACGATGCTGCGCATCAGGCTGCCCGGCCTGGAGGCGATGAGTTTCTGGCCGGCAAGTTCGCCCGGGCGGATGGCGACACCGTCCTGGACCGGTCCGCCCGGTGCCGCGACGACCACGAACGGCTGGTCCTCGATCGGCAGGACATCTACGCCGGACGCAGCAAGGGGGGCGGCCGATCCCAGCAGGCCGAGCTCGCAGGCACCGCTGCGGACCAGGGAGACGACCTCGTCCGGAGTGAAGGCGGCCTGAGTACTCACCGTCACCCCCGGATGCAACTCCGCGAACCGGTGAATGAGGGTGCTCAGCGGCTCGATGCCGGGGGACGGCATGGAAGCCAGGCCCACAGTGCCCCGGTGCACCCCGGAGAGGGACGCGGCGGTGTCGCGTACAGCCGTCATGTCGCGCAGCACCCGGCGGCTGGGCCCGAGCAGCTCGGCCCCAGCTTCGCTCAGGACGACTCCGCGGCCCACCCGGTGGAAGAGGGCGACCCCGAGATCGGCTTCCAGATTGGCCATCGCCTGGGACAGCGACGGCTGAGCCACGTGCAGTGCCGCGGCGGCCTTGCTGAAGCCGCCGTGCTCGACGATGGCGAGGAAGTACTCAAGCTGCCTGGCATCCATGGCACCTCCGCCGGCGAGGCATACGTTCGACAGGCGCAGCCTATCGATCCCCAGGCAGTGCGCCGTGCGCGGCCCGGGCGGCGGGGGCGATGGGTGCGGAGGTCACCGCCGCATCACCTCGGCACCCTGCCGGGCGTCGGCCGTACTGTCGGAGGTGATGGCCGTAGTCCCGTTTCCCGGCACGGATGCATCCATAGCGGCCGCGTCCGTATCTGTATCCGCAGTCTTGCGAGGCTCGCCGACTCCGTACTCGCCTCCGGTCTCAGAAGCCGATTCAACCGGATCGCTTGCGACACCGCCCGCCAGCACCGCGCGCGCACGTGGCAGATCCAGGTTGTTCTCCCACTTGGCCACGAACAAGGTGGCAACCGCGTTGCCGTAGAAATTGACCAACGCCCGGCACTCCGACATGAACTTGTCGATGCCGAAGATCAGCATGATGCCGGCAGCCGGGACATGACCCACCGTCGACAGCGTCGCGGTCAGAGCAATGAAGCCGCCGCCTGCCACGCCCGCGGCGCCCTTCGAGGTCAGCAGCATCACGGCGAGAAGCCCGAGCTGCTGCCCAATGGACAGTGGCGTGTCCGTGGCCTGAGCGATGTAGAGCGTGGCGAGGGAGAGATAGATGGCCGCGCCGTCGAGGTTGAAGCTGTAACCCGTCGGCACGACGAGACCGACCGTGGACTTCTCGACGCCCATGAACTGGAGCTTGCGCATCAGGCCCGGCAGCGCCGGCTCGGCAGTCGACGTGCCGAGGACCAGGAAGAACTCCTCCTTGAAGTAGCGGAACAACTGGAAGATGTTCAGCTTCACGAAGGTCGCCAGGACCGTTCCCAGCACCACGACGACGAACAGGATCGACGTGATGTAGAAGAGCAGGATCAGCGATCCAAGACTGGTCAGGGTGGAGAGCCCGAACTTCCCGATGGCGTAGGACATCGCGCCGAACGCTCCCAGCGGAGCGGCCTTCATGACGAAGGCCAGCACCTTGAACACCACCTCGGTAAGGCGGTTCACGCCCGCGATGATCGGCTCACCGGCCTTGCCCACGCTCTTGAGCGCGATAGCGAATATCACGGCGAGGAAGATGACCTGCAGGATGTCACCGTCGACGAACGCGCCGAAGAAGCTGTTCGGCACCAGGTTGGTCAGGAACTCCCACCACTGCTGATGCTCACCGCTCTGGATGTACTCAGCTGCCTGGCCCGACGTGCTGATCGTGGAGGGGTCGGCGTGGACCCCCTCGCCGAGACGGAAAATGTTGATGGCGACCAGGCCCGTCAGCAGCGCGACGATCGTGCCCACCTGGAAATACGTCAGGGCCTTGATGCCCGTCAGCCCGACCTTCTTCAGATCTGCCACACCGGCGATACCGCTGATGATCGTCAGGAAGACGATCGGTGCGATCAGCATCTTCATCGCCGCGATGAAGGTCGTTCCGATCGGCTCCATCGAGGTGGCCAGATCCGGCCAACGCCAGCCCAGGACAATGCCGATGACGATCGCCACAAGCACCTGTACGTACAGCTGCCGGTACCACGGTTTTGACCGCCCGCTGGTACCTGTAGTGGCAGGTTCTGGGGTGTGCGTCATTGCAACCTCCTGCAGGCAAGAAAGAGCCCGGCCTGGCGTTCCCCGACACACGTACGTGGGGCGGCACTGCGCGGAACGCGCACGCCATGATGAGGCCGTGACCCGCACGACGCCGAGCCCGACCGGCGCCGCACATACTGGCAGCCATAGTGAACTCGGCCACACGCCAGGGGTCCACGACCAAAAATCGATGAGCCGTATAGGTCCTACCTATAGGAAGCGGCCCTCCGGAGGGCACTGGTCCGCGACCAGCGCCATCGGGCTTCCCGCGGGCTGAGCCCCCGCAGCCGACACTGGATTGAGCCTGCCGTCCGAGGAATTCACCGCTGTCGACAGGGAACTCGCCACCGACGAGGGCGTATGGGCACGCAGCATCCCGCAGTTGGGGTCGCGGCGCTGTAGCCCGTAGGACACCGCCTCCGTCGTCTTCAGTGGCGACGTTCGAGGGGGCACACCCCGCCTGCCCCGGGCTGCCGTTCTCCGGGACGAGCCCGCGTCGCAGCGGCGCGGCCGCTACTGATGGTCAAGGGGCAAGTGGGTCCCCGTTGATGTGGCATGAGGCGTCCAGCACCACCTCCGAGAAGGGCCTTTCGAGTCTCACCCGTACGGGCTAGCAAACGCGGGGGAGCCCTTGTCTCCGTTGGGCTGTCCCCAGGTCGGAGTTGCGTGGCCACGGGAGCCATGAGTCGGTGGGAATCGTGTTCTGCCAGATCTCACCATCAGGAGGAGACATGAGCACTGCGCAGAAGGGCCAATCGGCCGAGAGGTTGTCCGTGGTGTACGCGGTCCACGTCATCGAGGGCGGCGAGCAAGGGTTTCGGGACGTGTACGAGCGAATACGCAAGTCCGTCGCCCGAGTCCCCGGACACCTCATCGACCGACTGGGAGAACCGCTCGACGGCTCCCGGCAGTGGGTGATCACCAGCGAGTGGGAGACTCCCGAGCACTTCTTCGCCTGGCAGCAGGGCGAGGACCACCGCGCACTGGTGGCTCCGCTGCGCGAGTGGGTCGACCAGACCCAGTCCCTGCGGTTCCGCGTCATTCAGGAGACCGTGGGAGGGAAGGCATGACGCGCCCCAGCGGCCCCGTCGCCGTCCTCGGTCTTGGCGCGATGGGCACCGGCCTGGCCACCCGCCTTCTTGACCAGGGCGTTGCGGTACGGGTCTGGAACCGCACCGCGGAGCGGACCGGCCCGCTCGCCAAGGCCGGCGCCTTCGCCGCAGCCCATCCGGCCGATGCCGTGGAGGGTACGAGCGCGGCCATCTGCACCGTGGCCGACGGCGAAGCCCTCGGCGCGGTGCTGCGGGGGCCGGACGGGGTCCTGACCGGGGCCCCGTACCCCGGCGCCCTGGTCTGCGCCAGCACGGTGGCCCCCGAAGAGGTCGTCCGCCTCACCGGGAACACGCACTCCGTTCTGGACGTCGGCATGCTGGGCAACCGGGAGCACGCCCGCACCGGCGAGCTACGGCTGTTCGTCGGCGGCGAGGAGCGGGTCTTCACCGCCGGGCGGCCGCTGCTCGAACTGCTGGGCAAGGAGGTCGTCCACCTCGGCGAACTCGGTTCCGGCATGCGGATGAAGCTGCTCCTCAACCTGCTGATGGGGATCGAGGTGCAGGCTCTTGCCGAGGCCGTCGAGTTGGCGGCCGCCACCGGACTCGACCGGAAGCTCGTCCTCAGCACGATCGCGGGCAGCGGCTTCGCCTCGCCGGTCATGGCGTTCAAGTCGAAGCGCCTGGCAGCCGGGCGCTTCGACAAGCCCGACTTCCGGCTTCGCCTGATGGCCAAGGACCTCATGCTCGTGGCGGACCAGGCCGCGGCGGCCGGGCTGCGACTTCCGCTCGCAGCCGCAGCCGCGGAGACCCACATTCGCGCTACCGAGCAGGGGCTCGGTGACGAGGACTGTGTCGCGGTCGCCCAGGCACTCACACCGAACCCGGGAACGCACACATGATCATCGACATCCACGGGCATCTGTCCCCGCCTGAGGCCGCCCGACGCTTCCCCATGCCCCCCAGCCTGACCGACGTCGACGGAATGCTCGCCGCGCGCGCTCAGGCCGGGATCGACCTCACCATCATCGGCAGTCCGGTCGGCGCCGGCGCGATGGCGCGAGTGCCGGGCGTCGACAACTACGCGCAGCCACGAGACCGGCTGCGAGGCTTCCACGCCTGGATGTCGGGCCTGATCGCCTCGTTCCCGGACCAGTTGCGCGGGTACGTGTACGCCAACCCGTTCGGCGACGACGATCACCTGGAAGGAGTCCGGGAGACGCTGGCAGACCCCGCCTTTGTCGGCCTGATCACCACCTCCAGTGTCCACGGCGAACTGCTCGGCTCTCCGCGAGCCGACTCCTTCTTCGCGCTGGCCGACGAGACAGGAGTGCCGGTTCTGGTGCACGCCCCGGCCGAACCGATCGGCACGGAGCGGGTCGACGACGTCGGCTTCGTCGAGCAGATCGGCCGGTTCGGCGACATCACCATGGGCATGGCCATGATCGCGTTCGCGGGGTGGCTGGACAAGTATCCCGGCCTGCGACTGATCGGTGCCACTGGCGGCGGCGCGATGGCGCTGCTGCCGGAACGCCTGCAGACGGCGGCGCGTCCGCGGCACTGGGGCGGGGAGGCGCCGTCGGGGCCGTCCTCCGCCCCGCCGGCGGCCGACCCGGCCGCGGCGCTGCAGCGCATGTACGTCGACACCAGCACATTCAGCCCGGCGCACCTGGGCGTCAACGCGGAGGTACTGGGGCCGGAGCGGATGCTCTTCGGCACCGACTCACCGCCGATGTCCGTGCCACTGGAGGAGTTCATGCGCATGATCGAGAAGCTGCCGCTCGACAAGGCGTCCCGGCAGCTCATCCTCGGCGGCAACGCCGAGGCCCTCTTCGACCTCAGGAGCCGTCCGTGACCACCGTGGAAGACCCTGTCGCCGCAGCCGCGCAATGCACCCCCGAGTTCAGACGGAACCCCCACCCCGTCTACGCGCACCTCAGGGATACGGCGCCCGTCTGCCCCATGCGGCCACCGCACGGCAACGACACGTACCTGATCACGCGGTACGAGGACGCGCGGGCGGCGCTGTCGGATCCGCGGCTGAGCAAGGACATGTACGGGGCCATGGACGCCTACCGAAGGATCTTCGGTGACTCGTCCGTGGCTCTGGACGACAACATGCTCAACTCCGACCCGCCCAAGCACACCCGGCTGCGCAAGCTGGTCAACTCCGAGTTCACCCCGCGCCGCGTGGAGGCGCTGCGGCCGCGGATCCAGGACGTCGTCGAGACGCTGCTGGACGGATGCGCGACCCGGGAACCGGTAGACCTGCTGCCCGCGTTCGCGTTCCCGCTGCCGATCACCGTGATCTGCGAACTGCTCGGCGTGCCGCTGGACGAGCGGTCTCAGGTGCAGGGCTGGTCCACCACGGTGGCGAACACCGGGTTCGGCAAGGAGTCCAAGCAGGCCCAGCAGAAGGCGGAGGAGAGCCTGCACGCGTACTTCGCGGATCTCCTCGCGCGTAAGCGCAGCCACCCGGGTGAGGACCTGCTCAGCGCTCTCACCGTAGCCAGGGACACAGACGGCGGGCTCACCGAGAACGAGCTGATCTCTACGTCGTTCCTGCTGATGTTCGCGGGTCACAAGACGACCGCGTATCTCATCGGCAACGCCGTCTACCATCTCCTCGCCAATCCTGCGCAGCTCCGCGCCGTGCAGGAGAACCCGGAGCTGGTCGGACAGGCGGTGGAGGAGTTGGTGCGCTACGACGGCTCGGTGGAGACCGCGACGTTCCGTTTCGCAACCGAGGATGTGGAGATCGCCGGGACGCGGATTCCGAAGGGCGCCCTGGTTCAGATCGCGCTCACTTCGGCCAACCGTGATCCGCTGAAGTTCGACTCCCCGGACCAGTTCGATGTGACGCGACCGGAGAACGCGCAAAGTGCCCATCTGGGGTTCGGGCACGGCATTCACTACTGCCTGGGAGCGCCTCTGGCCAGGCTGGAGATGCAACTCGCTCTCACCGGTCTGTTCAGCCGTTACCCGAGGCTGGCTCTGGCCGACCCCGGGAGTGAGGCGCGCTGGATGGAGGTTCCGTTCCCCGCCTTCCGCGGTCTCGCGGAGCTGCCCGTCGTGCTCGATCCTGCTGTGCCGTGACCGACAGCGGGGGGGATGTCGGGGTAATGCTCGGCCGCCCCGGGGCCCCGGGGCGGCCGAGCCGGACTGCGGCTGCGGAGCGCGCTGGTTGGCCGCTGCCTACCGCGGGTTCCGGGCGGTGACAGTGAACAGTCCGCCGTCGGGGTCGCGCAGCGTGGCCAGGCGGTCGGCGGCGGACGTCCCGACCGGCGAGACGACGCTGCCGCCGAGCCGCGTGGCCGTGGCGATGGCCACATCGAAGTCCGGCACGGAGAAGTGGACGTGCCAGCGGGGGCGGATCTGCGGGTCGGGGGCCGCCTCGACCGCACCCCCGGTGAGCTGTGCGACGGTGTCGCCACCGTGGCGTAGGACGACGTGGTCGTCCTCGTAGGTGACCTGGCAGCAGCCGGGCCGTTCGCCCGCCCAGTCGAGCACCTCGCCGTAGAAAATGGCCGCGTCGAAGGCGTCCCTGGTACGCAGTTCCAGCCAGGCCGGGGCCTGATCGCGTCCTACGCTACTGTCGGGGATGGTCCTTCCCTGCCAGATTCCGAAGACCGCACCCTCCCGGTCCGCGGCGAGCGCGGCGCGGCCGGTGCCGAAGGTGAGCGGGCCGACTGCCACGGTCGCGCTGCGCTCGCGGATACGGGCGGCGGTGGCGTCCGCGTCGTCGACGGCGAAGTAGGGAATCCAGGCGACGGCCACCGCGAGGCTGCGGGCGAGCGCTCCGATGCCGGCGACCGGGGCCCCGTCATGGAAGGCGACGGAGAATTCCTCCCCCAGCCGGGTGGGACGGAACTCCCATCCGAAAACGGCGCCGTAGAAGTCCTGCGCCGCTTCGAGGTCGCGGGCCATGAGGCTGACCCAGCACGGCGCACCGAACACCGTATGACTTGACGTCGACACGCTGCCAACCCCATCCGCCGCGCTCGCGTGACGGTAGCCGTTGCACGCCTGACTGGATTCGTTTCACCGTACCCCGCTCACCTGCCCAGAGCGTCAAAGCACGCGGTAGCGGGGTGTACGCGCGGCAGACGTCATACGGGATTGACGCGGCCGCGCCACGAGCCGGTCTCTTTGCCCCTCTGCTCGATGTACTCCTTGAAGCGGCGCATGTCGCCCTTGACGCGCCGGTCGATCACCCCGGCCATGTCCGCGGTCTTCTCCGCCGCGCCGCTCGGTTCGACGTCCATGACGAGCTGCACGCGTGTGTGCGTGTCGTCCAGGCGCTGGAAGCTGACGACGCCCTTCTGCTGGGTGTCGCCGCCAATGGTGCGCCAGGCGATGCGCTCGTCCGGGAGCTGGTCGACGATCTCGGTGTCGAACTCCCGTCGTACGCCTCCGATCTTGGTGGTCCAGTGGTTGTGCACGTCGTCTACCTGCCTGACCTCCTCGACCCCCTCCATGAAGTTCGGGAACTCCTCGAACTGCGTCCACTGGTTGTAGGCGGTGTGGACGGGGACTTCGACCTCGACTGCTTCCTTCACCGTGCTCATTACTGCGTCTCCTCTCACCGGCTCCGCGGGGCAGCCTGTCTGCCGCGCGGGTACCCGGCGACTCGCAGGAGTACCCACTACCGGCCGGATATCACGGCAGAGGGGTGCCTCCGGTGGCGTTCACGATTTCCGCCGTGATGTCGCTCGCCTGGGGTGAGGCGAGGAAAACGAGAGGGATCCGCGGCGTCGGGGCCGACCATTCCCGCGTTCTTTTCCGCTCCGCTGGTACTCCAGCAGGGGCTGGTCAAGCGCTGACCGGGCAGCGCGGCTGCCGGTCGGCGACGATGAATAGGGATTTTGCAGCCTTACGTGGCGTTTCATGACGCGGGCTTGCGGCTACCCGCAATGTCATGGCAGGGATTCAGCGACGTGAGCACAGGGATGCGCAGCCCCAGGATGGCCGGGACGAGCCCGGACGCGGGGGAGCGGGCACCCGGGCGGACAGGGGTGTGGGGCCCGATCCGCAGGTGGAGCGGGATGCGCCGAGCGAACCGACAGATATGCCCAAGAAGTCGTGGTGGGCGGTGTTGCGGCGGACGGTGGCGGAGTTCAAGGACGACGAGCTGGCCGACCGGGCGGCGGCGCTGACCTACTACGGGGTGCTGGCACTCTTCCCCGCGCTTCTGGTGCTGGTCTCGCTGCTGGGGATCGCGGGTGAGTCGGCAACAAAGAGCATCCTGGACAACCTCACGCAGCTCACACCCGGTTCAGCCCGCGACATCATCACGGGCGCGGTCGAGCAGCTCCAGGCCGGCGGCGGCACCGGATCCATCCTGGCGATTGTCGGTCTGCTGGTTGCGCTGTGGTCGGCGTCGGGATACGTGGCCGCGTTCATCCGCTCCTCCAACGCCGTCTATGACATCCCCGAGGGACGGCCGGTTTGGAAGGTCACCCCTCTGCGCCTGGCTCTGACGCTGGTGCTGATGATCATGGCGTGCGCCAGCGCGCTGATCGTGGTGTTCACCGGCGCTGTTGCCAAGCAGGTGGGTACGGCGCTGGGGATGGGGGACACGGCGCTGACGGTGTGGTCGATCGCCAAGTGGCCGGTCCTGGTCCTGCTGGTCATCATCATGATCGCGATCCTGTACTGGGCGTCGCCGAACGCGAGGGGCCGTGGCTTCAAGTGGGTCACCCCGGGCAGTTTCCTGGCGTTGGTGATCTGGATGATCGCCTCGGCCGGCTTCGCGCTGTACGTCGCGAACTTCGCCTCCTACAACAAGACCTACGGCACCCTGGCCGGGGTGATCGTCTTCCTGGTCTGGTTGTGGATCACGAATCTGGCGATCCTGCTGGGTCTGGAGTTCGACGCGGAGTTGGCCCGTGAACGCGCGATCATCGGCGGCCACCCCGAGGGCGAGGAGCCCTACGTCCAGCCCCGCGACACACGCACGTGGAGTGTCGAGGACCGCAAGGAGATGGGCAGCGACTGAGCAACGAAAGGCAGGTCAGGACAATGAGCAGGTCAGTGGACTATGCGCCGCCGCGGCAGGACACCGATGCCTCGGTGAGCGAGCTGGTCAAGCAGGCATCTGAGCAGATCTCTCAGCTGATGCGGCAGGAACTGCGGCTTGCGCAGGCGGAGATGAAGCAAAAGGGCAAGCGGTTCGGGATCGGCGGAGGTCTGTTCAGCGGAGCCGGAGTGGTCGGCTTCATCGCCCTGCAGGCGCTTGCGGCCGCCGCGATCGTAGCGCTGGACCTGGTCTGGCCGCTGTGGGGCTCGGCGCTTGTCGTAGCAGCCGTCCTGCTTGCCGTGGCGGCCGTGCTCGCAGCCGTGGGCAAGAAGCAGGTGAGCCAGGCCGTCCCGCCCGCCCCCGAGCAGGCCATCGAAGGTGTCAAGGCCGACGTGGCCGAAATCAAGGAGAGGGCACACCGATGACGGACAAGTCCCGAAGCGACTCCACGCCCACCCCTGAGCAACTGCGTGAGCAGGTGGAGGCCACCCGCGAGGAGCTCGGTCAGACGGTCGAAGCGCTGGCCGGCAAGGCGGATGTCAAAGCTCAGGCACGGCGGAAGGCGGCGAAGGTGAAGAGCCAGGTGCACTACAAGGCCGCCCACGCTCTGCATATGGCCCAGCACAAGACTCCCGAGCCGGTACGTGAGAAGGCCGCGCACGCCAAGGAACAGCTTACCGAGACTGCCCAGGGCCTGGGAGAAACGATCGAGGACAGCACTCCGGAGCCGGTGCGAGCAAGGGCGGGTCATGCGGCAGAAGCGGCGCGCGATAAGCGGGTTCTGCTCATCACCGTCTGCGTGGTCGCGCTCGGCGTGTTCGTTTTCATGCGACGCAGCAGGAGGAACTGATGCAAGCGTCCAAGGTTGCCTACAAGCCGGTCGGCTTTGCGCTGGGCGCCGTGAGCGGTGCGGTGGCCAGCGCGGTCTTCAAGCAAGCGTGGAAGGTCATCGGCCACGACGAAGATGCCCCAGACGCCACCGACCAGGACCGCAGCTGGCGAGAAGTTCTGATCGCCGCCACGCTGCAAGGCGCGATCTTCGCCTTGGTCAAGGCCGCGGTCGACCGCAGCGGCGCCAGCACCGTGCACCGCCTGACCGGAAAATGGCCCGGCTGACCCGGCATCGGGCCGAGGCCCAAGTGCCCGAGGCGTACGAGAAATGCGGTCCAGGCGGTGCACGTCGAAGAGCAGGCCCACCCGCGGTTCTGGTGGTCCGGCCATCCTGGCAGGTCGGCTCGTCCGGGAGCGGGGGCGGTCCGGGTGTGCACGGCACGCGGTGCGGCCGCGGGCTCCGCGCAGTCTCAGCCGTCCTCGCTCCCGCTTGCGCCGCCGTTCCCACGTTGTGCTTCGCTGAGCTGGGCTGATGCGCTGTCCAGCAGCATCTCCAGCGCGGTCGGATATGCACTCTGGTTCATCCGGGCGACCAGTAGGTGCGCGGTCGCCGCGATGTGCGGGTGGGTCGCGGCGGGCAGCCGGGCGTATGTGGCCTGCCAGACCTCCTCGTCCGCCGCGCGTGCCACCGCCGGCAGCGCCAGAGAGGCTGCGTCCAGCGCGGCGAATGCCAGGCTCTGGTCGATGAACGCGTGATAGATCCGGACCGCGTCGTCGTCCGCGAAGCCGGCGGTGCGCAGCAGCCCGAGGATCGTCTCGTCAGCCGCCACTTCCCAACCCTTGCCGCTCACCCGGCTGGCGGTCAGCACAGCCGCCTGGGGATGTCCAAGATGCGCGGTGTGGATGCGCAGTCCCAGCTCCCGCAGGTCGGCGCGCCAGTCACCAGTGCCCTGCCACCCCGCCAGGGCACGTCCCACGAGCACATTCCCGATGGCGAGCGTCAGGTCGTCGATGCCGCTGAAGTACCGGTACAGCGTGCTCGGGTCCGCCCCCAAGGCAGTGCCGAGGCGGCGGACGGTCAGGCCCGCGCTCCCATGCTCCCGCAACATGCGCAGCGCGGTCTCCACGATCAGCTGTTCCGAGAGCACCGCGCCGTTCTTCGTGGGACGCCGCCGTCTCCGGGCCTCCTCCGGTACTACGGGCTTGGGCACGGCACGCTCCCTCCACGACCACCGCCATGACCCCACCGACCTTATGCCAACAGCATTGACGTTAACAACGGTGTGCGCGTTGGATCGGATCCGACAGACACCGCGCCCACCAGCAGCGCCTTGCATGCTGTGTCTGGGAAATGGAGTTCGGCCATGCGTGTTCTTCTCGTGGGGGCCGGCGGCGTCGGTACCGCCATCACCCGGATCGCGGCCCGCCGGTCCTTCTTCGACCACATGGTCGTTGCCGACTATGACCTCTCCCGCGCCGAAGCCGCCGTCGCGGCACTGGAGCCGGACGGCCGCTTCAGCGCCGAACGGATCGACGCGAGCGATGAGGCCGCCGTCACCTCCCTGCTGCACCGGCAGCGCTGCGACGTCCTGCTCAACGCCACCGATCCCCGCTTCGTCATGCCGCTGTTCCAGGCTGCCCTGGCCGCCGGGGCGCACTACCTGGACATGGCGATGTCGCTGTCCCGCCCGCACCCGGAGCGCCCCTACGAGCTCTGCGGCGTCAAGCTCGGCGACACCCAGTTCGAGCGCGCCGCGGACTGGGAGAAGACCGGATCCCTCGCACTCGTCGGCATCGGCGTCGAGCCGGGACTGTCCGACGTCTTCGCCCGGCACGCCGCCGATGAACTCTTCGACGAGATCGAGGAGATCGGCATCCGCGACGGGGCGGACCTCACGGTCGACGGCTACGACTTCGCGCCCTCGTTCAGCATCTGGACGACCATCGAGGAGTGCCTCAATGCGCCCGTCGTCTACGAGACCGGCCGCGGCTGGTTCACCACTGCCCCCTTCAGCGAGCCCGAGGTCTTCGACTTCCCCGAGGGGATCGGACCCGTCGAGTGCGTCAACGTCGAGCACGAGGAGGTCCTGTTGGTGCCGCGCTGGGTGGACGCGGGACGCGTCACCTTCAAGTACGGCCTCGGCGAGGACTTCATCCGTACGCTGCAGACGCTGCACCTGCTGGGTCTCGACCGCACCGATCCGGTGCCGGTGCCCGCGGCGGACGGATCGGGCACGGTCCACGTCTCGCCGCGTGACGTGGTCGCCGCCTGCCTTCCGGACCCGGCGGCCCTCGGAGAGCGCATGCACGGCAAGACCTGCGCGGGCACCTGGGTCAAAGGCACCAAAGACGGCCGCCCGCGCGAGGTCTACCTGTATCACGTGGTCGACAACCAGTGGTCCATGAGCGAGTACGGCTGCCAGGCGGTCGTGTGGCAGACCGCCATCAACCCCGTCGTGGCCCTGGAACTGATCGCCGCCGGTACCTGGTCCGGCAGCGGCGTCGTCGGCCCCGAGGCCCTCCCCGCCCGGCCTTTCCTGGACCTGCTGACCGAGTACGGCTCACCGTGGGGCATGCGCGAGCAGTGACAGCCGACGACGGCGAACGGGCCGCACACGGCCACCTCCTGACCGACACTCCGGACGATGCACGAGCGTTGGTGCGGCCCGCGACTACGCCGGGCCGTCCTGCCCTCGACGCTGCCTTGGCCCCGACTTCAGCGCCACCCGCACATGCCCGGCCGGTCGAATGATCCCGCGAGGCCTCGCCGGCCAACGGGGCCGTGCGGGTACCCGTCCCGACACCCGCGCGGTCGTAGGTGCGCGTCCGCGCTCTGTCGGGTCGGCTACCGTTTGCCACTGAAATATCCGTTTCGGGTACGTGGCTTCACGGCGGAAGGGTGCACGCATGACCCCGTTGACCGGCGCTGTGGTCGGCGCGTCCGAACCCGTGTCGGCATGACGACATCGGAACCGGACCCGCGTCCGTTCCCCTCCAAGCAGAACGCCACCGCCGCCCGCGCCGGCGACACCGCGGCCGCGCGACTCAAGGAACGGATCTACGCGACCATCACCCTCACCGCTGTCGTGGTGACGCTCGCCGAGGCGAAGGCGACCGACCAGGCCGAAGCGGCGCTCACCGTGGCGGTGACCGCGCTCGGGGTCTGGCTGGCCACCCTGGTCGCCGACGAGCAGGCGCACCGTGCAATGAGCGGGCACGGCGCGAACCGGGCGGAAATCCGGACGGCGTTGCATGTCTCCAGTCCGTTGCTGCTGAGCGCCGTGGGGCCGCTGGTGCTGATCGGCATGTCGGCGCTGGGCGTTATAAGTCTGGGCACCGCTCTGCTGATCAGCGCCGGCGTGGAAGTGGCGAGCCTGTTCCTTTGGGGCTGGCGGACCGGCCTGCGGATGGGCAACGGGCCGATGAGCGCACTTGTCTCAGGCCTCTTGGACACTGTCATCGGCATGGGGGTCGTGGCCGTGAAGCTCCTCGCGGGTCACTGAGCTACGTCAGCGCGTCATCTCTATGAGGACGACGACGCGCTGACAGGCCACTCGCCCAATGACGCGTAGCGCTCGGCTGCGGCCGGAATGCGGGTGTCAGGGGTGACGCGACTTGACCGTCATGGGGATACGGTCAGCGTGCGCCGACGCCGACGCCACTTCTTTGGGCGTGTGCCCGGCGTGCAGCAGCGTTGCGGTGGGCTCGCGCCTCGGCCCGCGCCGGCATCAGGTCGGCGTCGTCTCCCCGGTCACCGGCCGGCGTCGGGTTCGGGCGATGAGCAGGGCCACGTCGTCGTGGTCTCCCGGCTGGCGCAACGCATGCAGAAGCACGTCGCAGGTCTCCTCCAGGGATCGCTGCGGCCTTGCGAGGAGGGCCAGGAGAGCGTCGAGGCGTTCATCAATCGCCTGGTCGCGCGTCTCGACGAGGCCATCGGTGTAGAGGACCAGTCCGTCACCGGGGTGCAGAGCGACTGTGGTGGTGTGGAAGGAGACCTCGCCGACGCCGAGCGGGGCGCCGGTCGGCAGGTCGAGCAGTTCGGGGGGCCGGCCGGGGCGTACCAGGGCGGGCGGGAGGTGTCCGGCGCTGGAGATGAGGCACTGGCTCTGGTGGGGATCGTAGACGGCGTAGATGCAGGTGGTGATGGTCTGCCCCATGCGGTCGGTGATGCGGTCGAGGTGGCGCAGCACTTCGGCGGGGTCGAGGTCGAGTTCGGCCAGGGTGCGGGTCGCGGTGCGGAGTTGGCCCATCGTGGCGGCCGCGCTGATGCCGCTGCCCATGACGTCGCCGACAACGAGTGCGGTCTTGTCGCCCGTCAGGGGGATGACGTCGAACCAGTCGCCGCCGACCTCACCGGCGGCCTCGGCGGGCTGGTAGCGGTAGGCAATCTCCAGGCCGGGCTGGTCTGGCGGCTGCTGCGGGAGAAGGCTGCGCTGGAGGGTGAGGGCGGTATTGCGCACCTGCCGGTACCAGCGGGCGTTGTCGATGCACACGGCAGCCCGAGCGGCGAGCTCGCCGGCCAGGACCTCATCGTCGGCATCGAACGGGTTCGGATTGCGGGTGCGCTTCAGCTCCAGGGCACCAAGGACTTCGCCGCGAGCGATCAGCGGCACGGCCAGGTAGGAGTGCACGCCCGCGTCGGCCAGCAACGCGGCGGCTGCGGGATTGCCGGCGATACGCGACAGGTCGTCGAGCTGCACCCGGGACACCCGGACTGGGCGACCGGTATTCACGCAGTGGGTGACCAGCCGGTCGGCCTCGTACCGGGCAACCTCACCCGGCTGATCAGCTGCGCGTACGGCATCGGTGGCGTATGCGGCGGCCACGGCGAGCGAGCGGAATACCGCGGGGCCTTCGTGTGTCACGACGGCCGAGCGGCCGTTGAGGACGCTGTCGAGCACATCCACCGCTGCTACGTCGGCCAGCTCGGGTACCGACAACTCGGCGAGTTCACGGGCAGTCTGGTCAAGGTCGAGCGTGGTGCCGATGCGAATGGACGCGTCGGCGACGAGGGAGAGGCGCTGTCGAGCCTGAGCAGCCTCGGCTGTGGCGAGATGCCGCTCGGTGACGTCGACGACCGAGGTGGCCAGCCCAAGTACTCTCCCGTTGGAGGACTCCAGCCGGTAGAACGAGACTGACCAGGCGTGCTCTCGGTCCGGGTCGGTCGGGGTGCGCGCGACGGACTCCCGATCAACGATCGGAGTGCCGGTGGCGAGGACCTCGCGCATCGCGGACTCGATGGCCTCGGCGTCCAAGAACGGCAGAGCCTCACGGACATGCCGGCCAACATGCTCGGCAGCGGGCAGGCCGTTGATGCGCTCAAGCGCCGGGTTGACCATGACGAACCGTAGATCCGTGTCCACGACCGCCAGCCCGATCGGGGACTGCGAGATCAGCCGGGTGGACAGCGCCAGGTCTCGCTCCACCCTGCGCAACGTCGTCTGCTCGGTGGCCAGGCCGAGGGCGTAGAGGTCTTTCTGGTCGTCCTCCAGCCGCATGTTGCGGAACTCCACCAGCAGGGTGCTGCCGTCCTTGTGCCGTACGGGAAAGACACCTGCCCAGCTCCCCTCGCCCGCCATGACCTCAGCGAACAGGCGGCGCACCAGTTCCAGGTGCTGCTCGTGCACCAGCAAACGGCCTGCGTACCGGCCAAGTGCCTCGTCGGCGGTGTACCCGAACAGCTCCGCGGCCTGCGGGCTCCACAGCACAATACGGCCGTCCGAGTCCAGCACCACGGCGGCGACGCTCAGTACATCCAGCAGGCCGCCCGGCTCGGACGTGCTTTCCTCCGGCCGGGCGGGTTCGACCGGGAAGGATTCGATTGCACACATCGCAGGCCCTCCGTCCGTCTGCCGCCATCATTGCTCAGTCCCGAGCTCCGCCTCGGCCGACGCCCGCAGCTGCCGCCTCCGTACCTCCCGCGTGCCCGCCAGAGACGAAAATATGGCTCACGAACGCCGCCCAGGACCAGGTTCCTCTCTGCCATCCTGGCGGAGCTGCATGGACTGCGCCTGGAGGCACTCAAGTCTCCCTTGCAGGGGAGTAAGGAGGTTGCACCCCCGGAACGCCGGCCGCTCGTGGCTTACGAGGTGAGTGCCCGGTCGCCGCTGAGGCGCTCGCGCAGTGTCTGGGCGAACTCCTCTGCCCGCGCCAATTGCATGCGGAGCTTCGCCATCTGCTCGGCGGCGGCTTGCTCGTATCGGCTTACGCGCTCCAGCAACTCGTCCTTCTCGGCCGCCGTCAGCTTCTCGTCCGAGTCGAGGCGGTCGGTGGCGTGCAACAGGTCGCCCATCTCGTCGAGGGTGAAGCCGAGCGGTTTCATGCGGCGGATGACCATCAGGCGGCGGACGTCGGTCTCGGTGTAGAGACGGAATCCTCCCTGAGAGCGGGCAGACGGAACGACCAGACCGGTCTCCTCGTAGTGCCGGATGGTTCGCAGCGACAGTTCCGTACGCGTGGCGACTTCGCCGATCTGCATGTGTTCGGTCTTCACGCGTGTCCCTTCTCGTGGTCTGCCGTGGCCGGGGGGGCGGCCGTCGTCCATCTCTAACCTAACGTTAGGGTAGAGTTACCGGATGCCGGGGTTGGCTTATGCGTCCCCTCGCCAATGGTGCGGGCTGTGTCACGCGTCGTCCATGGTGTGGGCTGTGCCGCCATTGCCGGATCAAGACAACGCCGCTCCTGGGCAGCGGAAGCCGGGAGCCGGGGCGGCAGTCTGCGGGTGTGCGCAACACGGGGCCCGGCCGAGGAGCAACACGGGAGGCAGCCGGCCCAGCCGCCCGTCCAGGTCAGTAGTCGGTGTCCTTGCCGATGTACAACTCGGCAAAGGCGGCCGCGGCGGCGGGCGAGCCGAGGATCCGCCGCAGCCGGGCACTCGCGGAGCCCGCCCGGAAGGGGTCGCCCGACGAGGCCCCGTGCAGCACCTCGGAGAGCCACTGCGAGAACTCCTGGTACTGCCACACGCGCCGCAGACAGGCCGTCGAGTAGCCGCGCAGACCGCTGTCGTCGCCCTTGCCGCAGTACGCGACGAGCGCGTCGCCGAGCAGTAGCGCATCGTGCAGCGCGAGGTTCATGCCTTTCGCGGCGATCGGCGCCGCAAGGTGGGCCGAGTCGCCCGCCAGATACAGCCGTCCGTATGCCATCGGCTCCACGACGTAGTTGTGCATGCCCAGCACCCGTTTCTCGATGAGCCGTCCCTCGGCGAGCGGCCGGGCCCCGTCCACCGACAGCCGGTCGCGGAGCTCGGACCACACCCGCTCGTGCGGCCAGTTCTCCGGGTTGTCGCCGGGCGGGCACTCGAGGTAGTAGCGGGTGACCTGGGGACTTCGGGCCATATGGGCGGCGAAGCCGCGCGGGTGGACGCCGAAGACGACGCAGTCGGAGGACGGCGGTGCCTCGGCGAGGAGAGCCAGCCAGCCGACACCGTAGTCATGGCGGGTGACAGTGGTGTGTTCCGGCGGCAGGCAGGCGCGCGTCACGCCGCGTGCGCCGTCACAGCCCGCGACGACATCGCAGTCGATGCGTCGGCGCTCGCCCGTCTCCGGGTCCGTATAGGAAACCGAGGGCCGGTCGGTGTCGATGGCGTGCAGTTCCACGTCGCGTACGCCGAAGCGGATGTCGCCACCCGCGTCGTCCGCGTACTTGCGCACCAGATCTGTCACCAACAGCGGCTGTGGGTAGACGAAGTGACGGTGCCCCGACAGCTCACGGTACCGGAACCTGTGGCGCTCACCCGCGAATCGGAATTCGCACTCGCTGTGCGTCTGTGCATGTTCCAGCAGCCGGTCGGCCAGCCCGCGCCGTTCAAGGGCGCGTACCGCCCACTCCTCGATGAAGCCCGCGCGGGGCCGTTGTTCGATGAACTCTCTGCTCTCCGTTTCCAGCACTACGCAATCGACGGAGGCGGCACGCAGGATGTTGGCGACCGTGAGGCCGGCGGGTCCTGCGCCCACGATGACGACGCGGGCGTGCCGTACCGGGGCACAGGAGGAAGGGGAGGTGGGGACAGTCATCCGAGCATTATGGCGGTGAACCGTCAAATAGGGGTTCGCTCATGGCACCCTGCCGGCGGCGCGGGGGCGTCGGCACCGCGGCCCTCAAGTCCGGCCGCATGACGGCGCATCTGGGCGACGGGCCGGGGCACACCGACGGCTCCCGGATCGCGCCCGCGCTGAAGGCGAACGCGAAGCGCCCCACCGGCCGGGCGAGCGTGCCGAACGTACCCAAGCCCGCCCTCCGCTCGCTGCCCGCCTGGGACATCGGCATCTCTGACGGAGAGGACGGGGACGTTCCGGGCAAGGACTACATGGTCTTCAGTGCCAATGTGTGGAACTCGGGCCCCGCACCGCTGGTCGTGGACGGCTTCCGCACCCCGGGCAAGGACCTGATGGACGCCTATCAGTACTTCCACGACGCCGCCGGAAAGCAGGTCGGCTACTCGCCCACGGGCACCATGGAGTGGGACCCGCGCGTGGGTCACGAGCACTGGCATTTCACCGACTTCGCCAGCTACCGCTCCGGGCCGACCAGAAGGAGATCGTGCGCAGCGGCAAGGAAGCGTTCTGCCTCGCCAACACCGACGCCATCGACTTGCGGCCAGCAGAGCTCGCTTTCCGTAAGGGAAGTGCTCGACGTCGGCTCCGGCGACACGTACACGCAGTACCGTCCCGGCCAGTCCTTCGACGTCACCGATCTGCCGAACGGCACGTACTACATCCAGGTGATCGCCAACCCCGAAAAGCGGCTCTACGAGAGCAACATGACCAATAACGTCGCGCTCCGCAAGGTCGTCCTGAGCGGCACGACGGGCGCCCGTAAGGTGACCGTCCCTCCGCATGACCTGATCAACGCGCCCTGACATCGCGGTGTTCAGGGTGACGTGAGGTCACGGGCCCGGTTGTGCTCCCGCGCGACCGGGCCCGTGACATGTGACCCGCTGCTGACCGGCCCTGCCCCCACCCGTAAGGCACGGGGGGCCCGAGTCAGCGAGGTACGTACACGATCCAGACCTGTCCCGAGACGAAGGCCATGGACCTGCCGTCAGGCGTCGTGAATGCGGTCCCGGACTCGGCCGTGCCCCGTTCCCACTCGGCCTCGTGTGCTTTGCCGTTGCGCAGGACGAGCGCGGTGCCGGAGCCCACGGTCTCGGTGTACGGAGACGTGTTCCCCCCTCGGTCGTGGAAGCGCGACGGGCGCACGGTCACGTACTGCACGACCACGGTGGCCGCACCCAACTGCCGCCCTGTCGGCGTGCGGGAAGGGGTTCCGTCCATTGCCACGAGCCACTGCTGCCGGGCTGCCGACCAGGTGAAACCGAAGCGTGCGGCCGGATAGCGGACGCTGTACTCGGCAGTCGATTTCCCGCCCGGCGGCGGGGGACCGAAGCCGAAGCCGGCGTACTGGGCGGCGTTCACACCAGGCGTGTCGCGCAGCACGCGCTCGGGCCTCAGATAGAGGTTGTGCGGGGAGGCCCGGTCCCGGCTGCGGAAGTACGCGTCCGGTGCCTTCTCCGGCGGAAGCGCGTCCACGGGGGCTGCCTCGATGAGCGGCAAGAGCTTGGTCTGAGCCCCGGAGAAGGCGAGGGCCGGCCGGTCGAACTGCCGAAGCAGCTCCAGGTCGCTTTCACGGGCGCTGCGCACCGGGCCGACGACGGGCGGCAGCTGGGAGGAGTAGACGGCAAGTATTCGGCTGAGTCCCGCCTCAACCTGCTCGACGTAGACGATGTCCGCCTTTTCGCTCCGCGCCGAGACTGAACGGCGGGTAGCGGTCGGTGGCCAGCGCTCCGTACCCGTAGTAAGAGACCCGCCAGGTCCAGCGCAGCACCCCGACGTTGAAGTCGAAAAGCGGCCGCGGATAGCGCTCCGTGATCAGAATGGCGAAGAACGCGACCACGCTGACCAGCATGAAGGCGATCCACAGGAAGATCAGCACAAGGTAGTGGGGGATCAGGAGCAGCCATTTCACCAGCCACAACCAGCGCGACAGCGGTGCGTCCAGCGCGGCGTCCACTCTGACCGGGGCGTATGTCGCCGGAGTCGTTGTCATGACTGTCAGCTCCTTCGTACGCGAGGCCTCGTAGATCGAGGGGCTGATTCCAGGTTGGGCCGGATCCAGGCACGGCGCGAGCCACGGAGGGGGGCTGCTCAGGCGTGCGTTCCCTGAAGGACTTCTACCTCGACTACCACCTCGACCTGAGGGCCTTCTACCAGCGCGCGGCTTCAGCAGGCCACGCAGTGATCAAGGTCGTCTGGGCCTGAGAGGCCCGTGAACGGCCAGGTGCGACGCCCAACGTCCAGCACCGTAAGGACGTTTGACCACGGCGTACAGCCGTCATCACCGTTCCGTCTCAAGGTGCGACGGAACGATCCCGCCCTTTCGCCGACACTGGTCACGCGAGGCTGTTGACCGGTAGGCGACTATGGGGCGAGGTGGGCGTGTTGAGTACGGGGCATGTGCGTAGGTTGCGCTGTTTCGCTGTGACAGGCGCCGTTCTGGTGGTCACGGGCGCGTCGATGGCTGTGTGCACTGAAGGCTGGGCGGGTGCGCAGGTGTCTCTTGTCGGAGCCGGCCTGATCGCCTGGGAAGGCATTGGGTTCGCTCTGGCCAGACTGTGGGTGTCGCGGTGAGCGTTCTTTGGCCTCTGGACTTTGGGTGCTCGCTCACCCCAGCCTGATGTCAAAGGCTGTGATCTTCCGGTAGATCGTCGCGCGGGAGATTCCCAGGGAGCGAGCGGCCTCCGCCTTGTCGCCGCCGTGGTCGAGCAGGGCCTGGACGATCAGGTCGCGTTCGGTGGTTTCCCACGCCGTCAAGGGGTGTTCGGTGCGGGAGAGGAGCGAGGCGGGCAGGTCCGTCGTTTCCAGAAGCGGGCCGGTGCGACGCGCCATTGCATACCGCAAAGTGCCCTCCAACTGCCTGACATTTCCCGGCCACGGGGCTTTGGTCAGCAGGCGGAGGGCGCTGTCCGAACACTCGGTGTCAATTCCTTTGGCGATGCGCGCCAGCAGGGCGGGGACCAGAGCGGCGACGTCGTCGGAACGGTGGCGTAAGGGGGCGATGCTCACCTGGTAGTCGAGGAAGCGTGCGATCGGGACCGGTTTCACAGCATTACGGTTCCAATTCCAGTTCCGGTTCACCGAATCGCGGTTTCGGGGTTGCGGGTGGCCGCCCGCGCCCGCCGGCGCGGTGTACAGCCCTACGACCCATCCGCCACGCTCTTGGGCGGCGTTCAGAAGCTGAGTGAGTGCGGGCTCGGCGCTGGAGGGAAGGGCGTCGAGGTGTCGGATGACGACGGTTCCGCGATCCTGGCGGAGATCCTGCCGGAGCCTCTGCAGCCACGAGCCACCGCCGCCTTTCATGGCGGTCACGTCGTGCACGTTGAAGGGTTCGGCGGGTGAGAGCTGCTGGTGCACGGCCTGGACCAGGGACGCCTTACCGCTGCCGGCTTCCCCTGTCACCAGCATCCACAGGTGTTCGCGGTGTGCGTGGACCACCCGGTTGACGGTGGTGCGCCAAGCCGGGCTGCGGCCCGCGAGATGTGGCAGCCGGACCGGCGGACACGCTGTGCCCGCGGCCTTGTATGACCCCTCGTTGACCAGTCGGATCTCCACGATGTGTCCGGAGGGGGCACTACCGCCGAGAGCGGTGACCGCACGGCTCCTGGCTTTGATGGTGCGGCCGTCACTCAGGGTGAGTTGGTGGTCCTGGTCGGGAGCCAGCGTCTGGAGACGTTCCCGCAGCATCCGGTGGTCGTCGGGAGTGAGTAGTTCGGCCGCGGAGTTGTCCGCGATCAGCAGGCCGTCCGACAGCGTGACCAGGGCCCGGCCGGAACTGCGCCCGCTGGAGATGAACTCGCGCAGCAGAGCCTGTTCCCTCTCGGACCCGAGCTGCAGCAGCCTCTCCTCGATGTCGGCGGCAGCCTGGCGGGCCAGGGCGACCATCAGTGGGGAGGCTTCGGTGCGCCAGCACGTGATGTCTATGAGTCCGATCACCCTGCCGGACGCGGGGTTGCGGATCGGGGCACCCGCACAGGACACGCGCTGCAGGCGCTCGGAGAAGTGCTCGGCGCCGAAGACCTGTACCGGTTTGCCGCTCTCGACGGCGGTTCCGATTCCGTTGGTGCCCACGAACTCCTCGGCGTAGCTGAAACCGGGCGCCAGGCTGATTTTGTCGAGGTGCTGGTCCAACGACCTGTCGCCGGTCCTGCGTTCGCGTATGCGCCCCTTGCTGTCGGTAAGGATGAGGCTCACCGGCGTGCCGGAGAGGACATCGGCGAGTCGGTCGAGGACAGGGCCCGAGGCCATGGCGAGCTTGCTGCGCGGGTCGAAATCGGGGTCGTAGGGCGTGTCGAGCCGGTCCGCGTCGACGCCCCAGAACTGTGATCGTTGCCAGGAGCTGAGGATCGGCTCCCGGACCTGTTCGGCCGGAACGGACGCTCCTTCGAGGAATTGCGAGCGCACCCGCTTGAGGTCTCTGGTCGTGCGGAGGGCCTTCCTCGGGGACGAGCTGTTGCGCATGGCTGGACTGCCTTCCGGTGGTAACGCCCCGGACTCTTGGTTTCTCTCACGTTAAGGACACGTGACCTGCCGCGCCAGACAGCGGTAGCCGAAGCTGTCTCAAGTTGCGACACCGCCGACGAACCAGGCACCACAGCATGTTGGTGATCCCGGCGGCGGAGTTCTGCGGAGACGGGGCCAGGTCGTCGCGGGCTGGCCCGGTGCGCTGAACCGCCGGCGCCGGTGCACCCGAGTCCCTCGGAGGAAAGCACGTGAGCCGACAGAGCCTGAGCAAGGCGCACAAGAAGATCACCGAGCTGTCGTGGGAGCCGACTTTCGCCACGCCGGCGCAGCGGTTCGCCACTGACTACCGGTTCGACAAGGCACCCAAGAAGGACCCGCTCAAGCAGGTCCTGCGCTCCTACTTCCCGATGGAGGAGGAGAAGGACAACCGTGTGTACGGCGCGATGGACGGCGCCATCCGCGGCAACATGTTCCGTCAGGTGCAACAGCGGTGGATGGAGTGGCAGAAGCTTTTCCTGTCCATCATCCCGTTCCCGGAGATCTCCGCGGCCAGGGCGATGCCGATGGCCATCGGTGCGGTGCCCAACCCGGAGCTGCACAACGGTCTCGCGGTGCAGATGATCGACGAGGTACGGCACTCGACGATCCAGATGAACCTCAAGCGCCTGTACATGAACCACTACATCGACCCGGCCGGCTTCGACATCTCGGAGAAGGCGTTCCAGAACTGCTACGCCGGCACCATCGGCCGGCAGTTCGGTGAGGGCTTCATCACCGGCGACGCGATCACGGCCGCCAACGTGTATCTCACGCTGGTGGCGGAGACTGCGTTCACCAACACGCTGTTCGTGGCCATGCCGGCGGAGGCCGCGGCCAACGGCGACTACCTGATGCCGACGGTCTTCCACTCGGTGCAGTCCGACGAGTCGAGGCACATCTCCAATGGCTACTCCATCTTGCTGATGGCGCTGGCCGACGAGGACAACAGGCAGTTGCTGGAGCGGGATCTGCGCTACGCGTGGTGGAACAACCACTGCGTCGTGGACGCGGCGATCGGCACGTTCATCGAGTACGGAACCAAGGACCGCCGTAAGGACCGGGACAGCTACGCGGAGATGTGGCGCCGGTGGATCTACGACGACTACTACCGCAGTTACCTCATCCCGCTGGAGAAGTACGGCCTGAAGATCCCGCACGACCTCGTCGAGGCTGCCTGGGACCGGATCTGGAACAAGGGGTACGTCCACAAGGTCGCCCAGTTCTTCGCCACCGGCTGGCCGGTCAACTTCTGGCGCATCGACGGCATGACCGACGACGACTTCGAGTGGTTCGAGTCGAAGTACCCGGGTTGGTACAACGAGTACGGCAAGTGGTGGGAGGCCTACAACCGCCTGCGCTACCCGGGGCGCAACAAGCCCATCGCGTTCGAGGACGTCGGCTACCAGTACCCGCACCGCTGCTGGACATGCATGGTGCCCTGCCTGGTGCGCGAGGACATGGTCGTGGACAGGGTCGACGACCAGTGGCGGACGTACTGCTCGCAGACCTGCCACTGGACCGACTCTGTTGCCTTCCGGGCGGAGTACGAGGGCAGGGCGACGCCGGCCATGGGGCGGCTGACCGGTAAGCGCGAGTGGGAGACCTGCTACCACGGACAGGATCTCGCCGACATCGTCACCGACCTCGGCTATGTGCGTGACGACGGCAAGACGCTTGTCCCGCAGCCCCACCTGGACCTCGACGACGCGTCGAAGCTGTGGACGCTCGATGACCTACGGGGCCTCACGTTCACCAGTCCGAACGTGGCTCTCAACGAGATGACGGACCAGGAGCGGGAGGCCCACGTGGCTGCCTACCGCGGCCGCGCCGCGGCGACGCCGGGCGCCTGACTCCGCCGGCGGGGCGCCCGCCTCCCCTCGGGCCGCCCCGCCCCCGCCCTGTCCACCCGTCCGCAGGTTGATGAAAGGCAGGACTCCGTGGGTGACAAGCACCGCGTCCGCTTCGAGCCCATGGGCATCGAGATCGAAGTGGACGAAGAGGAAACGGTCCTGGATGCCGCATTTCGCCACGGCATAGGGCTCATGCACGGCTGCAAGGAAGGCCAGTGCTCCTCGTGCAAGTCCTTTCTGCTCGACGGTGAACAGCAGATGGACCGCTATTCGACGTTTGCTCTGGCCGACTACGAGAGCGATGAGGGGTTCGTACTGCTGTGCAAGTCGCATGCCTACAGCGACCTGGAGATCGAACTCATCAATTACGACGAGGAGATGCTCCTCTCCGGGATACCCCCACGGGAGGCCCGAACCGAGGTCGCCGCGGTGGAGAGCCTGACCAGGGACATCGTGCGCCTGGCGCTCAGGCTGGCCCCGGATGCCGAACTCCCCTACCGCACGGGCCAGTACGCCGACCTCCGCGTCCCGGGCACGGATCAGTGGCGGTCGTTCTCCATGGCCGGCCTGCCGCAGGACCAGCCTGGGGGGCTGCTGGAGTTCCTCATCAAGACATACCCCGACGGCGCGTTCTCCGGTCTGCTGAGAGGTGGGCTGGGCGTCGGCGACACCGTAGAGGTCAAGGGGCCCTACGGGACCTGCGTCCTGCGCGACGCACCGGAGCGGGACCTGCTCCTGATGGCGGGCGGGGCGGGCATGGCCCCGATCCTCGCCCAGCTGCGGGCGCTGTCGGCCGCGGCCTCCCCGCGCCGTATCCGCTTCTATTACGGGGCCCGCTCGCAGGAGGATCTCTTCGCGCTGGAGGAGATCGCCGAACTCGGTCGCGCGCTGCCCGACTTCAGTTTCGTCCCTGCCCTCTCCGAACCCGCGGGAGCTGTGCCCCCGGGCTGCGAGACCGGTCTGATCACCGATGTGGTGGACCGGTGCGAGCTCGAACTGGCCGGCGCTGACGCCTATTTGTGCGGCCCGCCAGGCATGGTCGACGCGGCGCTGGAACTGCTCCAGGCCAAGGGCGTGCCCGAGGAGCGGACCTTCCTCGACAAGTTCACCTCTCCGATCAACGACTGACACCCAGGAGCGTGACCCATGATCGCCCCCGCCACCGACGCGGCTTCCACTGCCCGCAGCTTCCCACGCCCGCACTTCACCGACGCCGAGGCCGGCGCACTGGTTTTCCCCAGTTCCACGAGCCGCACCTTCAACTACTACCAGCCGCAGAAGCTGCGGCCCTCGATGTACGAGGACGTGACCATCGACGTCCAGCCGGACCCCGCGCGTTACCTGCTGCAGGGCTGGATCTACGGCTTCGCGGACGGGTCCAGCGGATACCCCGAGGACTGGACGGCGGTACGCTCCGCCGACTGGCACCGCTTCCGCGACCCCAATGAGGAGTGGGAGCAGACCATCTTCCGCAACAACGCCAATGTGGTGCGGCAGGTGCAGCAGAACCTCGCCAACGCCCACAAGGGCGACGCCTACCAGCAGTGGACCCGGGCGTGGACGACGTTCGTCGAGCGGCAGGTCGGTGCCTGGATGCACGTCGAGCAGGGTCTGGGCCTGCACGTGTTCGTCGCCGTACAGCGGTCGGCGCCCACCAACATGATCAACAACGCGCTGGCCGTCAACGCGGCGCACAAACTGCGCTTCGCCCAGGACCTGGCCCTGTACAACCTGGACGTCGACGAGCACCTGCCCGCCTTCGACGGTGCGGCCCACAAGGAGGCCTGGCAGTCCGACCCCGCCTGGCAGGGAGTGCGGGAGAACGTCGAGCGGCTGACCGCCGTCCAGGACTGGGCGGAGGCGCTGTTCGCCACCAACCTGGTCTTCGAGCCACTTGTCGGGGAGCTCTTCCGCAGCCACCTGATCATGCAGGTGTCGGCCCGTAACGGCGACTACACCACGCCCGCCGTCATGGGGGCGGGGGAGAACGACTACGACCGCGACCTGCGCTACACCCGGCTGCTGTTCTCCCAGCTGACCGAAGACGGCACACACGCCGCTCAGAACACTCGGCTGCTGCAGGAGTGGGCGGAGAAATGGGTGCCGGTCAGCCTGGATGCCGCCCGGCAGATGCAGCCGCTGTGGTCCCAGCCCGCGGAGAAGATCGTGCGATTCGAGGACAGCCTGGAGCGTGCCAAGGAGCGTGCGGCGCAGCTGCTCGAGGGCCTGGGAGTGAACGAGCCCAAGCCACTGTCCCGGTAGTCCCGACCCCCAACCCGATTCTCAGCGAAGGGAATCTCTCATGACCAGTGCGGCCAACCGACCTGGCTCGCAGTTCACTTCGGACAAGACCTCCTCGAACCGCTGCGGCGTGACCCTCATGAACAATCAGAACGGCTACGTCGTGGCCGATGTGATGCGGGGGAAGAAGGACGTGTCCGTGACGGACTACGTGTCCATGATCCGCGTCGACGGCACCCGCGTCCTCGAATTCGACTTCGACGAGATCTCCGACGCCCTCGGATTCGACTTCGGGCAGGCCGAGTTCGAGGAGATCATGTCCACGCACTACGGGCGCATGGTGCACCTGGACGACAAGACCGTGCTGTTCGCCAACCCCGAGGACGCCGGAGAGTACATCGACTTCGACCTGCGACCGGTCGACTGACGAAGGGAACGGCATGTATCACAAGGACGGCACGGACTACTTCGTGGTCGACGGCCACCTGCACTTCTGGGACGCGAGCGAGGAGAACATCGCCAACAAGTACGGCGAGGGTTTCATCCGCTGCTTCTACGACTATCAGCGCAACCTCAGCCCCCAGGAGTGGATCTGGCCGCTGGAGAAGTTCCGCAAGTACAGCGAGCAGGACTTCATGCACGACATCTTCGACACCGGGTACGTCGACATCGGCATCTTCCAGCCGACGTACCTCACCGAGTTCTACACCAACGGATTCAACACCGTGGAATCCAACGGTGCGCTGGCCCGCAAGCATCCGGACCGGCTGATCACCAACATCGCCTTCGATCCTCGCGAAGGAGAGGCCGGCCTGGACCGCCTGGAGCGGACGGCGGAGGAATGGCAGCCGCGGGGCGTCAAGCTGTACACCGCCGAATGGCGTGGCGAATCCAAGGGCTATAAACTGTCCGACCCCATGGCACAGGACTACCTGGCCAAGTGCGCCGAACTGGGGATCCGTAACATCCACCTCCACAAGGGCCCCACCGTCTGGCCGTTGAACCGCGACGCCTTCGATGTCGCGGACGTCGACCACGCCGCCACTGCCTTTCCCCAGCTGAACTTCATCGTGGAGCACTCCGGTCTGCCGCGACTGGAGGACTTCTGCTGGATCGCCACCCAGGAACAGAATGTGTATGCCGGTCTTTCCGTCGTCATACCGTTCATCCACTCACGGCCGCGTTACTTCGCCAAGGTCATTGGTGAGCTCCTGTACTGGCTGGACGAGGACCGCATCACGTTCGGCAGCGACTACGCGATCTGGAGCCCGAAGTGGCTCATCGAGAAGTTTGTGGACTTCCAGATCCCCGAGGACCTTCAGGGTGAGTACGGACAACTGACCACCGGCATGAAGCAGAAGATCCTCGGCCTGAACCTCGCCCGCCTCTACGACATCAAGGTGCCCGAGACCTTGCGGTCCGGTGCGCAGGTGGCGGCATGACCGTCACACAGGCCATCGACCGCGTCGGCAGCGTCAACGCCGCTCTCTCGGCCGTACTGGACCCGGAACTCGACCGGCCGATCACGGAGCTCGGTTTCGTCCACCGAGTCAGCGTCCGCGAGGGCCGCATCGAGGCACGTCTTCGGCTGCCTACCTACTTCTGCGCGCCGAACTTCGCCTGGCTCATGGTCGAGGACTCCCGCAGGGCCCTCGCTGCCCTGGAGTGGGCCACCGAAGTGCGGGTCGTGCTGGAGGACCACTTCGCCGCCGACGAGATCAACAACGGCGTGTCCGACGGGCGCGGGTTCGCCGATGCCTTCCCGCATCTGGCCGACCCCGATCAACTGGATGAACTGCGGCGCACGTTCTTGCGCAAGGGCCGGCTGGCCGCCCAAGGGCGCCTGGGCCGGCGCCTGACCGACCTCGGCTGGACCACCAACCAGTTGTCCGCGGTCCGGCTGCGCGACCTGCCGGAGCGGACCGCGGCCGTCTTCGCGCGACGCCACCGGGCCCTCGGGCTGCCCGACCACGGGGACGCGCCGGTCTTCACCGACGACCAGGGGCGCGCCGTACCGGCGGTAGCGATGGAGCGCCACCTCCGACGGGCCCGGACGGTCGGTGTCGGGATCCGCGCGAACACCGAAATCTGCGAAGGACTCCTCGCCGCCCGCTACCCGGCGGCCGTCAGCGGAACAGGAGGCGCACCGTGAAGGCCGTGCGACTTCACGCCTACCACCGAACGCCCAAGCTCGAAGAGGTTCCGGAGCCGGCCGTGCGCGGGCCGCTGGATGTGATCGTACGCATCGGCGGCGCCGGGCTGTGCCGTACAGATCTGCACATCATCGAGGGACAGTGGGAGCCCAAGACGGCGGTGCGGCTGCCCTACATCCAGGGCCACGAGAACGCCGGCTGGGTCCATGCCGTGGGCGCCGCCGTCACCAACGTGTCCGTCGGTGATCCCGTCATCCTGCATCCGCACGCCACCTGCGGGCTGTGCGGGCCCTGCCGCCGGGGCGATGATGTGCACTGTGACAGCTCGGCCTTCCCGGGCGTCGACACCGACGGGGGCTTCGCCGACCTCATCCGTACCAACGCGCGTGCCGTCGTCAAACTCCCCGCCGGCCTGGCGCCGAAAGCCGTCGCGGCCTTGGCCGACGCCGGTCTGACGGCATACCACGCGGCCAAGAAGGCGGCCCGCCGGCTCGCCCCCGGCGACCGGGCCGTCATCATCGGCGCCGGCGGTCTGGGCCACATCGGCATCCAGGCCCTGCGCGCCCTGACCCCAGCCGAACTGATCGTGGTCGACCGGTCCCCGGACGCCCTCAAGCTCGCCGAGACTCTCGGTGCCCACCACACCGTTCTCGCCGACGGCACCCAGGTGGAGCACGTCAAGGACATCACCGCCGGGCACGGGGCCGAGGTAGTGGTGGACTTCGTCGGGGAAGGCGGCGCCATTGACGACGGGATCGGAATGCTCCGCCGCGCCGGCGACTACCACGTCATCGGCTACGGGGGGCAGTTGAGCGTCCCGACCATCGACGTCATCTCCACCGAGATCAACTTCATCGGCAACCTCGTCGGCTCCTACACCGACCTCGTCGAACTGATGAACCTCGCTGAACGCGGACTGGTGAATCTTCACACCACCACCTACCCCCTCGACGCCTTCGAGCAGGCCGTCAACGATCTGGCGGCGGGCCGCGTCCGCGGCCGGGCGGTGTTCATTCCCTGACGCAGCGCCCCCTGACAGGTGATGGCCGCCCGCAGCCAGGGCGACCTGGCCACCGCGATGCCGCCGAGGGGCAGCCATCGCGGCGCACTGGTCCGGCACCGCACGCCGCGCAGCCGACGGCCGTCACCGCCCCTATCGCGAGAGGACCACAGCAAATGGCGAAGACCCTGCGCTTCAACGTCGAGGCGCGTGAACTTCTGGAAAGCGGCGTCAACGCCCTGGCTGATGCGGTGCGCGTCACGCTCGGCCCGAAGGGCCGCAACGCCGTCCTGGAACGCCTCACCGGCCCGCCCACCATCACCAACGACGGCGTCACCATCGCCAGGGAGATCCAGCTCAAGGACCCTTTCGCCAACCTCGGCGCCCAGCTGGTCAAGGAGGTCGCCACCCGCACCAACGGAGACGTGGGCGACGGAACGACAACCGCAACGGTGCTGGCACAGGCCATCGTCCGCGAGGGGCTGCGTGCCGTCGGGGAAGGCGCCAACCCCGTGCTGGTCAAGAAGGGCATCGAGGACGCCGTCGAACGGGCCGTCGCCTCCCTGCACGAGCAGTCCCGGCCGGTGTCGACCGACGACGAACTCGTGCGCGTGGCGGCCCTGTCGGCCAACAACGACCCGGCCATCGGTGAGGCCATCGCCCAGGCCGTGGCCCGCGTCGGACGCACCGGCGTGGTGACCGTCGAGGAGTCCCCGGTCTACGGGCTGTCCGTGGAGTTCGCCGAGGGCCTGGAGTTCGACAGCGGATGGATCTCGCCCTACATGGTCACCGACCAGGCCCGCATGGAGAGCGCGCTGGAAAACCCGTACATCCTCCTGTGCGACACCAAGGTCAGCAGGGTGCAGGATCTGATGCCGCTGCTGGAACAGGTCATGCGCACCGGCGCGCCGCTCGTGGTGATCGCGGAGAACGTGGACGGCCCCGCCCTGGGCATGCTCGTCACCAACGCGGCCCATGGCACATTCCGTTCCCTGGCCGTACAGGCGCCCGGCTTCGGCTTCCGGCGGATCGCCGAGCTGGAGGACCTGGCCGCCCTGACCGGTGGACGGGTCATCACCGGCACCGCCGGAAGGACGCTGGAGCGGGCGTCCCTCGATGATCTCGGCCGGGCCGACAAGATCATCACCACCGAGCGGACCACCACTGTCCTGGGCGGGGCCGGCTCCAACGAGCAGGTGGCCGAGCGCATCGAGAATCTCAAGACCGAACTCGGCCGTGCCGTCAACGAACACGACCGGGAGAAGATCGGCGAGCGCATCGCCAAGCTTTCCGGGGGAGTCGCCGTCATACGGGTGGGAGCGGCCAGCGGCGTGGAACTCAAGGAAAAGCAGATGCGCCTGGAGGACTCCCTCGCCGCGACCCGGGCGGCGGCGGAAGAGGGCGTGGTCGCCGGCGGAGGCGCCGCACTGGTCCACGCGCGCAAGGCCGTGGACGCGCACGAGACGCACGACGCCGACGAGGCGGTGGGGCGCGGCATCGTCGCACGCTCCCTGGCCGAGCCGCTGCGGTGGATCGCCATCAACGCCGGTCTCGACCCGGACGCCGCCGAGCGGGAGGTGCGTTCCCTCCCGGACGGCTTCGGCCTGGACGCTCTACGGGCCGACTACGCCGACCTGCACGAGCGCGGCATCATCGACCCGCTGAAGGTGACCCGCAGCGCCCTGCAGAGTGCGGCGTCCATCGCCGGCCTTCTGCTGACCACCGAAACACTGGTCGTCGAGGAGATCATCGGTAACCCGGGCTCCATCCACGCGCCCGGCCACGGCGACCTCGCAGAGGGTATCCCGCGGCCGTCCAACATTCCCTGATCCGCACCTGGCCGCAGCCCCACAGCCGATCGAGCCACCAGGCGGTGACCTCGCACATGGAAGCCAGCTCTCCTTCCGTTACAGCCACGGCCGTCGTACCGCCGTCGACGGCAAAGCGCCGGCGGCGGCGTGAGAGGGTGCGCTACACACTGCTGGGTCCCGCCTTCGTGGCGGCAATCGCCTACGTCGACCCCGGCAACTTCGCCACCAATATCCAGGCCGGTACGCAGTTCGGCCCCTTGCTGCTGTGGGTCGTTCTGTCCGCCAACGCGGTCGCCATGCTCCTGCAGTACCTGTCGGCAAAGCTGGGACTTGCCACCGGGCGGAGCCTGCCCGAACTGTGCCGGGACACCTATCGGCGGCCAGTGGTGTGGGGGTTGTGGCTACAGGCCGAAGTGGTCGTCATGATGACCGACCTGGCGGAAGTTGTCGGCGGGGCCATCGCATTGCACATCCTCTTCGACTTGCCGCTGCCTTTCGGCGGCCTCGTCGTCGGCACCGTCTCCCTGCTTCTGATGCCCATGCGCGGCCGGGGCCGGCGGCGCTTCGAAGTGCTCATGGCCGCGGGTCTGGCGCTTCTGCTCGGAGCGTTCGCCGGGCAGTTGCTGTCCACCGGCAACCCGCTCGACTTCACGCCCGGCCTGGTGCCCCGCCTCGACGGGGCGGACAGCTTGCTGCTGGCGGGCGGCATCGTGGGAGCCACTGTGATGCCCCATGTCGTCTACCTGCATTCCGCACTCACCACCGAGCGGTACCGCCCAGACGAGCGTCGGCCCATGGCGCCCGCCGAGTCCTCCCGCCGTCACCTGCTGCGGCACATCCGCACGGACGTGTTCCTTGCCATGGGCGCCGCCGGGGTGATCAACGCGGCCCTGCTGATCTCAGCGGCCGGCCTCTTCCACACTTCCGCTCCCGAGGCGGCGAATTCGCTCTCCGCCGCCCACTCCGCCTACGAGCGCCTGGCGGGTCCTCTCACCGCCACCACCTTCGCACTGGCGCTGCTGATCTCAGGCATGGCGGGCACCAGCGTCGGCATGTACGCCGGGCAGGCTGTCATGGGTGGCTTCATCCGACGCCGCGTACCGGCGCTACTGCGCCGCATTCTGACACTGATCCCCGCCCTGGTCATTCTCAGCGGCGGTACCAGTCCGACCGGAGCACTGGTGCTGAGCCAGGTGGTGCTGTCCTTCGGCATCCCCTTCGCCCTGATCCCGCTCATTCTGCTCACGCAGAATGAAGCGATCATGGGCCGCTGGGCCAATAGACGGCGCACCAGTGCCGCCGCGTGGCTGATCAGCGGCATCGTGATCGCCCTCAACATCAGCCTGCTGATCGGCATGGCGAGGTAGCGCCACTTTGCCGGCGCCCGCTGCGGAGCGCAGTCTCGGTTTGCGTTGGCCGAGGCGTTCGTTTCGCCCGAGGCGGCGTACGGGCCGCCCTGGACACCCTCATGTCGTGCCGGTGTCCAGGACGGCCATCTGCCGGTGTCAGAACGCGCGGAAGTGGGCCCCGCGGCCCCGGCGCAGCGCGAATGTGACATCCACGGCGCTACCTCCTGGGCCGTGAGCACGATGAGCTCGTGCCCTCCCGCCTTTCGCTTACCGAGACAGCGGGGGCGTGCTGCGCGGTGGCTTCCGGGTCTTCGCGGCCTTCTCGTAGGCGTACGCGAGCGAGAGGAGCAGCGGCTCGCTGTACTCACGTCCGAGCAACTCGGCGCCCACCGGCACGCCGATCGGAGCGGCCTTGGTGGGGGTGGAGAACCCGCCGGGGAAGCAGACGGCCGGGAACCCCGTGCCATTCGACAGGGTGCCATTGCGTTCCGGTTGCGGAACTCCGACCGGGGAGACGAGCACCTTCTGCAGCGGATACAGGATCGCCTCGAGGTTGAGCTCGGCCATCTTGGCCGACACCGCCAGCCGAAGCTTTTCACGGTTGAGCGTGCGGTCCTTGTACTCCGGGTTGTTCAGGCCGTCCTTGACCGCCAGTTCCTGCTCGAGCGTCGTCTGCACCTCCGGCGTCGCCGTCTTGGAGGCGACCAGCTGGTCGAAGGTGCGCACCGGGGCGTCCGGGCCGAGGGAAGCGAAGTACGCGTCCATGGCCGTGTGCGCTTCCCAGCTCGAGTTGGCCACAACGGACTGCAGGGTGTCGTACGCCGGCAGGCTGAAGCGGACGATGGTCGCGCCCTGCGATCGCATGGTGGAGATGACGTCCTCCATCACGCGGTTGACCTCCTGGTGGCGCGCTTCGGTGCCGAACAGGTTGGTCATCACGCCGATGCGGGCGCCGCGAAGCGCGTTGCCCTTCAGCTGGTCCGTATAGCTGCCCGGAGTGCGGCCGACACCGAATGCCGTGATGGGGTCGTCCGGGTCGTAGCCCACCATGACGTCGAGCAGCCGGGCTGCGTCCTCCACCGTGCGGGTGATGGGTCCGATCTCGTCCTGCGTGATGCTGTTCGGCATGACGCCGTGACGGCTGATCAGGCCCCTTGTGGGGCGTACGCCGACGAGGCTGTTGGCAGAGGCAGGGGAGCGGATCGACTGTCCCGTGTCACTGCCCGTGCCCAGGACGGCGAAGTTCGACGCGATCGCCGCACCGGTCCCGCCGCTGGACCCGCCCGGTGTCCGGCTGAGGTCGTAAGGGTTGAGGACCTGCCCGCCCAGCGAACTGATCGAGTTGCCGCCCCGGGCGAACTCCTGCAGGTTGGCCTTGGCGAGGATGAGTACCCCCGCCTTGCGCATCTTCTCCACCGCGAATGCGTCGGCCGGGGGCATGGAATTACGCATGGCGGTGTTGCCGCCGCTGGTCGGCAGGTCGAAGGTGTCGAAGTTGTCCTTCAGGATGACCGGGATGCCGTGCAGCGGGCCGGTCAGGCCAGAACGCCGGTACTGGCGGTCCAGGTCGTCGGCGATCTCGAGCGCGCGTGGGTTGAGGGTGATGATCGCCTTCAGGGCCGGCCCTTGCTTGTCGTAGGCGGCGATCCGGTCGAGATATTGCTGCACCAACTTCCGACAGGTGAGCTGACCGCGGCGGTACGCCTCGTGAATGTCGGCAATGGTCGCCTCCATCAGTTCGAAGCTGCCCTCGCGGGGCGACAGCCCGGACGTGCCGGTCGCTGCCTGCGGGGTGGCAGCCTTCTGCGCGAAGGCCGGGTCTGCCGCCCCACCCACGATGCCCAGCGCGCCGACCGCGCCTACGGCACCTATGAACCCACGCCTGTTGAGATTGCTCGACTCGCTCACGCGCGTCACCGATCCTCTCTGGTACTGCCGCTGGGCGGCAGCTAGGAATTCACATCGCGTTACAACTTCAGTCGGCGTGCTCCGGGTTGCACCCCGGTTGGACGCCATCCAGGGGCGTGGGGGACAGGCCCCCCCGCCCCTGGGTGATCGGTCCTATCGCCCGTGGTGCTTGTCGGCGAAATGCCCCTTCTTGATCACCCCGTGTACGCCGACGGTGCGGTCCACGACCTGGGACACCTCGAAGTTGGCGGCCGCCGACAGGTACGCGTATGCCACCGGGCGGTCCATGCCGAGGTCGTGCTCAAGGAAGTCCAGCGCATTGACCACGGCGCGCCGCATGGCGACGTTCAGGTCGCTGATCTGGCTGTTCTGGATGCCGTCGGGGTCCGACAGACCCACCGCCACCCACTCGTCGGGGGTCTCGGCGAAGGGGTAGTGGAAGGCGACGGACGGGGCGTCACCGGAGCCCTGCTTGCACACGGTCAGGCGGAAGGTCGTGCGCAGGGAACCCTCCATGGCCGTGAGCGCCACCTCGCCGTTGCCCATGGCCATGTGCGGGTCGCCGGTGTAGAAGAGCGCGCCCTCGGCGAAGACCGGCAGGTAGAAGGTCGAGCCCTGGGTGAGCAGGTTGATGTCGATATTGCCGCCCCCGAGGGTCGGCGGTATGGAGTTGAGCGTCGGTGCGGTGAGGGTGTCCCCGGACGCGAAAGCGACGCCCATCATGCCCATGTGAGGATTGAGCGGGAAGGCCACTTCACCTGAAGTGCCCAGCGGCATCACGCCGTTGAGGACCTTGGACGAACCGCGGCGGATCGGCGTGAAGAGCGAGACATTGCCGTAGTCGGCAGGGTCGCTGGTGGGCCGCCCGTCCGTCGACGCCGGCGGCATGACCTCGTCGAGCGTGATCCCGGCCGGGGCCGAGCCACCGGACTGGCGGGCGAGGGCGCCCTTGCCGTGGCGGCTCGACACGACACCATAAGGCACGCGAGGCAGGATCGAGAGCATCTCGATCTTCAGTACGTCGCCGGGCTGCGCCCCCGCAACGTGGATCGGGCCGGTGACCACGTGCGGGCCGTCGACATCGAAGTTCCTGGTGGTCCGGTCGTAGTCACGGGCGACAGCGATCGCGTCGCGGAGCACCTGATTGGCGGGCACGCCGTGGTCGGCGAAGTAGGCGGCGGGGTCGCGCCCCTGGTCCTCCAGGAGCCCCTCGTGGGAGAGTGTGTCGACGGTCACCGTCTCCCCGGAACGCATCCGCAGCACCGGCTGGCCGTCGAGCGAGGGGACGTACCCCCAGCGGACCTGCTCCGGTAGCGAGGGCAGGTAGTGCTTGCCGTGGACCGCTCCCTTGCCGGGCTGGAGGATCTCACTCGGGTACGCGGTCGTGGGCGCCTTCGCGGACTCCGCAGCCTGTGCCCGGCCCTGCGTGAGCAGCGTCGCAGCGGTGGCCGCGGTGGTCACGGCGGTGGCAGCGCGGAGGAAACCGCGGCGCCCGAGGCCGGAGATGAGTAGCTCCCGGGCGTCGCCCGGGTCCATGGCGGAGGTGTTCATGCGTACTCCTGTCGTCGTGTCGTGCTGTGTCGTGAGATCGGTCCCAGGGGGAGGATTGGGCATGCGTGAGCAGCGCCGTAGCGGGGACTGCAGGGGATCGCGCCGCCCTGTGGCGGGTCGTCGCGGTTGAGAAGGCCGGGCCTGGTCGGCGGAAGGTCAGGCCTGGTCGGTGGAGGCCGCGCTGTCGTGGCGCGTGCGCCGGATCAGCTCGTCGACGTCTGCGAGATGACGACTCATGGCCTGGGCTGCCGCCGCCGGATCACGGGCCTCGATTGCGTCACGGATCGCCCTGTGGCCGGCAAGGGATGACAGCCGGCCCTCCCGTGTGCTGTGGGAGTCCTTGCGTACTGGAGTGGTCCATGAACTGACCATCGTGGTGAGCGCGGTGAGCAGCGGATTGTGGCTCGCCCTGGCCAGGGTCAGATGGAACTGGATGTCCAGCTCGAGCGACTTGGCCCCGAGCAGGTTCTCGTCCGTGGCGTGCAGGATGTCGTCCATTTGCAGCAGGTCGGCGCTGGTGGCGCGCGTTGCCGCGAATTCGGCGATCTTCGGTTCGATGACCGTCCGCAGCTCGGCCACATTGGCCAGTTCCCGGTCGGCCTCGGCCAAGTCGGCCAGCTTGGTATAGAGATCGTCGACCTGGGTGGGCGGTGCCAGCACCACGGTGCCTCTGCCCTGCCGACGCTCGATGAGGTGCTTGGCCTCCAGCTGGTGCAGGGCTTCCCGGAGCGAGGTCCGTGACACCGAAAGCGACTCGGCCAGTTCGCGCTCCGACGGCAGCCTGTCACCCGGGCCGAGCTCGCCCAGCGCGATCAGCTGCTCCAGATGGGCGACCAGCGCGTCGCTGATGCTACGGGCACGGTTGCGCAGCGGTGGCACCTTCGCCACTCCCATGCCGTTTACCTCCTCGCCCAATATGCAGTCAGCGTACAGTGCCTGTTCACCGTGGGTCCCGGGGTTCGAGTCCACCGGCCGAGTGCTGCATATGGTCATGTCCACGCGCCGAAGTCGCTCTTACGGATCAGGCAGTGGACGCCCTTGACGTCGTCCACCACCTGGCTCACCACGAAGTCCCCGGCGGCACTGAGATAGGCGTACCCGACGTCCGTCGGCACCTCGTACAGATCGGCAAGCACCCGCAGGGCCTCGCGGACCGCCTCGCGGAACGCCTCGTTGAGGTCTCGGTGCAGGCCCAGCGCGAGCCAGTGCTCCGAGGTCTCGCCGAAGGGCCGGCTCAGCAACCCCAGCAGGGCACGGCTCTCGGCCGCCGGCAGCACCGTAGCGCGCAGGGTTGCCCGCAGTGGGGCCTCCAGCGCGGTGAGAGCCACCTCGCCGTGCCCCTGGGCGTAGTGCGGGTCGCCCATGAACAGCCCGGCACCGTCTACCTGCACCGGCAGATACAGGCTCGTACCGGCGACCAGGTCCTTGACGTCCATGTTGCCGCCGAACGGCCCCGGCGGCACGGAGTTGAGCGGAGCTTCACCACTGGGCGTCACCCCGACGAGGCCGAGGAACGGCGCGAGGGGGAAGCGCAGCTCCCGGCCGCCCGGCACCGCCAGGCTTCCGATCCCGTCCGCCGAGGCCCGGCAGAACGTGGACACGGCGCCCGCCTTCTCCGGGTCGCTGGGATCGGACACGAAGCCGGGGTACGGGAGGGGAGGCAGCTCCCCGGCCAGGGCGCCGTAGCCGTGCCTGCTGGAGATGACTCCGTACGGAGCGCGCGGCACAAGCTCCAGGAAGTCGAGCTTCAGTACGTCGCCGGGCCTGGCCCCGCTGACCGTGATCGGCCCGGTGGTGACATGCGGTCCGTCGCCGACGGCGTCGCGGACAGGGTGTGCGGCCGCGATGTCGACGGCGTCGTGCAGCACGCCGGCGGGGTCGACCCCGAACTGCCCGAAGAAGGCCCGCGGATCCCTGCCCTGGTCCTCCATGATGCCCTCGTGGGAGACGGTGTCCACGGTGATCGTCTCCCCGGAGGCCATCTCGGCAGCCGGTGCGGCGCCCTCGGCGGGCAGCCATCCCCAGGTGACCGTGTCGATGGTCGACGCCAGGTAGTGCCGGCCGGGTATGGGGCCCTCGTGGGACTGGAGGAGGGGCAGGCTCATGAATCGTTCCTCTCCGGCGTTTCCGGCGTTTCCGGCGTGCCCGGGGCTTCTGGGATTCCGGCGATGAGGTCAATCTCGATTGCGGCGCCGACGGCCAGGCCGGTGACGCCGACGCAGGTGCGGCTCGGCAGCGGGCCGCTGAACCAGGTCTCGTAGGCGGCGTTGAACTTGTCGAAGTCGTCGAAGTCGGTCAGATAGACCCGGACCATCAGCACGTCGTCGAGCGTGAGGCCGAACTGCCGGATCACGGCCTCCAGATTGCGGCGCACCTGCTCCGCCTGGGCGACCACTCCGCCCTCCACCAACCGGTCTGTCGCCGGGTCGGTGGGCATCTGGCCGGTGACGAAGACCAGCGATCCGAAGCGGGTCGCGTGCGCGAACGGGCCGACCTGCGGCGGCACGCCGTCCGCGGGCGAGAAGACAAAGGTCTCTTTCCTGACCGGCTTCGCGGGCTGTGCTGCTGTCATACCGCCTCTCCTACACTGTCCGCCCCCATGACCCGCAGGAACCGGGCCGTTGCCGGGTGCCTGGGGCGGGTGAGGAGCACCTCGGCGGGCCCCTCCTCGACCACGGACCCGTTGCTGATGAACACGACCCGGTCGGCTACCTCCTGCGCGAAGCGCAGCTGGTGGGTGGCGATGAGCATGGTCAGCCCGTCCTCGCGGGCGAGCCCGCGGATCACCTCCAGCACTTCATGGACCAGCTCCGGGTCGAGGGCCGACGTCGGCTCGTCCAGCAGCAGCACCCGGGGATTCGGTGCGAGCGCCCGGGCGATCGCCACGCGCTGCTGCTGCCCGCCCGACAGGTGTCGTGGCAGCGCGCCCGCCCGGTGCGCGAGACCCACTCGTTCCAGCAGCTCGCCCGCCCTGCGTTCCGCCTCCGCGGCCGGCATCCCGTGCACCCACCGCAACGGGCCCGCCACATTCTCGAGCGCGGTGAGGTGGCTGAAGAGGTTGAAGTGCTGGAAGACCATGCCGACTCCGACCTCGGCACGGGCCCCGGCGACCTTCGCGGGGGACAGCGCCCTGCCGTCCTCCCGGTAGCCGATACGGCGGCCGCCGATCAGGACGGCCCCCGAGTCCACGTCCTCCAGGTGGTTGATGCTGCGCAGCAGGGTGCTCTTGCCGGACCCGCTGGGGCCGAGCAGGGCGACGACCTCGCCGGTCCGTACGGTCATGTCCAGCCCGTCGAGTACGACTTGCTCCCCGTACTTCTTGTGCACATCGCGGACCTCGACGGAGGCTGGTGCGCCGTCGAGCGCCGCCGCGCGGGCTTCCCGCTCCCACGGCTCGGGCGGGGCCGGCGGCACCCACGCTTCGTCGTCGGCCACGGTGTCCTTCGCCGCGGCCACCACCGGCAGGGGTATGGGCCGGCGGACCGGCAGCAGCCGGTACACCCACGACCGGGACGCGGGGCGGTCCAGGTCGAGTGCGCGCTCGGCAGCCAGCTGTATGACACTGATGCCTCCGGTGAGGACGAGATACATCACCCCGGACGCGAAGAAGATGGAGAAGAAGTCGAAGGTGGACGAGGCGAGTTGGGTGCTGCGCAGGGTCAGTTCCTGAACGGCGATGAACGACGCCAGCGAGGAGTTCTTGAGCGTATTGACGGCTTCGTTGCCGAGCGCCGGGACCATGAGACGTATCGCCTGCGGAGCGATGATGCGCCTCATGGTCACACGCGGTGTCATCCCGAGCGCCTGCCCGGCAGTGATCTGTCCCTTGTCGACCCCGAGCACGCCGGACCGGAAGACCTCCGCGATGAACGTGGCCTCGTTGGCCGCGAGCGCGAGCGCCGCCGCCGTCAGCGGGTTGAGCGTCAGCCCCATGTGCGGCAGTGCGTCGTAGGCAAAGACCAACTGCAGGATCAGCGGCGTGCCCCGGAAGACGATCGTGTACCCGCGTGCCACCGCGGACAGCGCCCGGTGCCTGGACAGCTGCATGCTCGCCAGCGCGAACCCCAGCACCAGACCGCCGAGCAGCCCCAGTGCGGTCAGCTGCAGGGTGATGAGGATGCCCTGCAGCAGATACGGCATCTCCAGGTAGTGGAGAAAGCTGGACATCAGCCCGTCACCAGCTTGGGCGCCTCCAGGGTGCCCGTGTCGAGAGACCACTTCTTGAGCAGTTTGGTCTCCGTGCCGTCCTTCTGAATCTCGGTCAGCGCGGCCTTGATGGCATCCCGGAACTGGGTCTTGCCCTTCGGCACCGCGATGCCGATGGAGTAGGGCAGCGTCACGGCGGTCGCCTTGCCCAGCGTCTTCGGGTTCGCCTCGACGGCCTTGTTCACGGTGTTGACGTCGTTGATGTAGGTGTCCGCCCGGCCGGCGAGAATCGCCTGGACGCACTGGGCGTTGTTGTCGTACAGCTGCACCTGCGGTGCGGGACGGCCTGCGGCCTTGCACGCACCGGCGAGGTTCTGAACGAGCGGCACTTCGACGAATCCGGTGTTGAGCGCGGCTGTGGTCCCGCAGAGGGAGGTGTTGATGCCCGTGATCTTCTTCGGGTTGCCCTTGCGCACCAGCACCCCGTCGTAGACCTTCGAGTACGTGACGAAGTCAGCCGCCTTGGCACGCTCCGCGGTGGCGTAGATGTCGGAGATGACGAGGTCGGCCTGTCCGCTCTGCAGCGTGGGCAGCAGCGCCGGGAACGCCACCGCCTTGTAGGTGAGCTTGAAGCCCAGACAGTCACCCAGGGCGGTGCCGAGATCGATGTCGAATCCGATGTACTTGCTCGGATCCTTGGGGTCGAGCGCCTCGTAGCCGGGCGTGTGCGGGTTGATCGCGTTGGTGAACGTCTTGCCCTTGAGCTCCGGGTACGTGGTCTGCAGCTGCTTGCAGGCGGACGAAACCGGGGCTGCGGTCGCCGTGTCGTTCGCCGTCGCCCCGGTGCCGCAGGCCGACAGCGTCATGAGGGCGACCGACGCGACGGACGCCGCTGCTATCGGGGGAAGTTGGCGCATGGACCCGTTCCTTCAGTCTCTGGTGCAGGGGAAGCATTGGACGGATGGTCCGACCAATTGCGCACACCATACGAACGCCCCGCTCCCGCGTCAGTAGCCGATCGCGAATGTCATGGTGTTCTTACCGGCGCGAAACAAAACCCGGCCCTGCTCGGGTTCCGGACGTTGACGCGAAACCTCATCGAAACGCCCAAGGCTTCGGCCCGAGTCGGAATGGAACGGCCCGGCAGGGTGAGGAGTCTGTAACATCGCCTTATTCCGGATGACGCGGATCGGTAATCGCTACTGGCTGAAGTAGTCGCCACAAGCAGCGGCGAGGTGCCAAGACCTCGGCGCCTCGCCGGGAGGACCGCCTCATGCCTGAGATGTATTTCCGGGTTCGCTGGCCGGATGGTGAAATCCAGCGTTGCTATTCCCCTTCGACAGTTGTCGAAGATTATCTCGAAGCAGGGACCACCTACTCCGTCGCCGATTTCGTCGAGCGGAGCCGGCAGGCCCTCGGTATTGCGAGTGAGCGAGTGCGGGAGAAGTTCGGCTTCGCTTGTACCGGAGCGTCTGACCAGTTGGCCCTGATCGAGGGCGCCGCCGCCGCGTACATCACCGTAGCGCAGGCCCACGTCACCGTGGAAGCCTTGCTCAACGCCGACGGAAGTGAGCGATGAGGCAGATGGGTCGAGTGGACATTGCCGGAGCGCACTATCCGGTAGCCGTCATAGGCGGCGGCCAGGCGGGCCTGTCCGTGAGTTACTCTCTTCGCGAGCGTGGAATCGATCACATTGTGATCGAGGCAAAGCGGGTCGGGCAGGAGTGGCGCTCGCGGCGCTGGGACACATTCTGTCTGGTGACGCCGAACTGGCAGTGCAGACTTCCCGGTTTCCCTTATCAGGGGCCCGACCCGGACGGATTCATGGTCCGGGACGAGATTCTGCGGTATCTGGAGGACTACGTGTCCTTCTTCCGTCCGCCGCTGGTCGAGGGCGTACAGGTGACCCGGCTGGGGCGCGCGGAATCCGGCGTCTTCGAACTATCCACGGATGCCGACGACTTGACGGCAGATCAGGTAGTCGTGGCGACCGGCCCGTACCACACGCCGTCGGTGCCGAGGATGGCCGAGCGGCTGCCGGCCGACGTGTTCCAGCTGCACTCCTCGCAGTACCGCAACCCCGAGCAGGTGCCGGACGGCGGTGTGCTGGTCGTGGGCACCGGACAGTCCGGTGCCCAGATCGCCGAGGACCTGCACCTCGCCGGGCGGCAGGTGCACCTGGCCGTCGGCAGCGCACCTCGCGTGGCCCGCTTCTACCGGGGCCGGGACTGCGTGGCTTGGCTGGACGACATGGGGCACTACGCCAAGAGCATTGGCGAGTTCGACGACGCCGGCGCCGTGCGGATGCGGGTCAACCACTACGTGACCGGGCGCGACGGCGGGCGCGACATCGACCTGCGGGCCTTCGCACGCGACGGCATGCGGCTGTACGGACGCCTCACCGGCATCGACGGCCCCGCGCTGGAATTGGCCGATGACCTGAAGGTCAACCTCGACCGGGCCGACGCGGTCGCCGACGGCATCAAGGACGCCATCGACGCCCATATCTCCGCCCAGGGCATCACCGCGCCCGAGGAGGCCCGGTACGTCCCCGTGTGGGAGCCGTCCGAGCAGCCGGCCGAACTCGATCTGGCCCAGGCCGGGATCACCTCCGTCATCTGGTCGACCGGCTTCACCCGCGACCACCGGTGGATCGAGATACCCGCCTTCGACGGCCGCGGCTATCCGATGCACTGGCGCGGTGTCACCAGTTGCCCCGGCCTGTACTTCCTGGGCCTGCCCTGGCAGAACTCCTGGGGATCCGGCAGGTTCGAAGCCGTGGGCCGGGACGCGGAGTTCCTCGCCGGCCACATTGATGCCTCACGCCTTGTCGCCGATGTCTGCGGCACTCTCACCGGCGCTCCCACGGAGCTCACCGCTGCCCTCCCCGTCGGCTGAAGGGATTTGTCCGAGCATGGTTTTCGACGCCCACCGCCACATCGGCGTGCTGCCCGCCTTCCCCTTCTACGGCGGGCCGCCCGTCAACCCCGACACCACCGCCCGCGGCACAATCAAACAGCTTCTCTCCGACCTCGACGCCGAGGGCACCGAACGCGCCCTGGTCCTGCCCAACTACGGCGTCCCAGATCCAGATGTCGCCTTCTCCTTCAACGAGTTGGTAGTCGAGGCCGCCCAGTTGGACGACCGGATCCGGGCAGGGCTGTGGGTCTCGCCCCGTCCCGAGGACGCGCACCGCACCGAGCAGGCCCTCACTCTGGCCCGTGAAGGAGGCGTACGGGCCCTCAAGCTCAGCTTCCTGCTCGGCGGCAGCGCCACCGACCCCGCCTGCCGCCCGATGCTCGACCGGATCTTCCAAGAGGCCGAGCGCCTGGGGCTGGTCGTCCACGTCCACACCTCGCCCGGCGCCGCATCCGACATCGACGAGGTCGGCCATCTCGTCGACTGGTACGCCGACAAGGTGCCCGTCCATCTGGTGCACTTCGGCGGTGGGATGAGCGGCCACATCAAGCTCGTCGGCTCCCGGTTCTTCGACTGGATCGAGTCCGGCAAGCGTGTTTACACAGACCTCTCCTGGGCCATTGGCTTCGCGCCGCTCTGGCTGGCCCGGGAGATCGAGCGCCGCGGTATCGGCCACGACCGCGTGCTCTTCGCCAGCGATCAGCCGTGGGGCGACTTTGCGGGCGAGCACGCCCGGATGTCCGCCGCGGCCGGCGACGGCGAACTCGGCGAACTCGTCTTCCGGGACACCTTCGCCGCGCTTTACGACTGAATCCCCGCCCACCCTTCGCACACACATGAGGAGACAGCCATGTCCGAGAACACCACCGCGCTGACCGACGTCGAGCAGAAGTCCCTGGGCGAGATCCCGCACCCTTCCCTGCCCGAGGGCTCCAGCATCTACGGCTCCACCAAGGTCTTCCCCGACTACCAGGCCGAGAACGGAGAGACCTACTTCACACTCGTCCACGGCATCGCCCACGAGTCCTCGGTCTCCTTCGTCGCCGTCCTGCAGGCCACCCGCGCCCTGCGCAAGGGCTTCGAGACCGCCATCTACTTCTATGGCCCGGGGTCGCTCAACTGCCTCGCCACACGCGGCTTCCCGACCGTCGGCAACTCCGCCTTCCCCGGCGAGCACAACATCAACAATCAGCTCAAGACCTTCATCGCAGAGGGCGGCAAGGTCTACTGCTGCCGCTTCGGCCTCTCCCTGCACGGCGCCCGCGAGGAGGACCTGATCGAGGGCGTGATCCCCACCCACCCGCTGGACGTCCAGGACGCGCTGATCCACTACGCGCGCAAGGGCGCCATCATCAACTCCACCTACCAGCTGTAAGGGGTGCGACGTGAGCGTTGACACTGACACGACGACGGCGGTGGATGTGCGGATCACGACCCGCGCCGAACTCGCCCTGCACGGGGTTGCGTTGGACGCGCCCGTGCGGCGGCCGGACGGCGCGGGGCCCAGCGATGACGGCCACGTCCTCGTCGACGGTGCCAACGCCGCGCTGCCCCGCAATCCCGATAGTCCCTACTCCGTACGAAACGGCAAGGTCTGGCTCGGTGAAGAGGACACCGGCCTGGAGCTGCGGACCGTACAGCGACCCCGGTTCTACGACCTGACGACGGCCGACGGTGTCCCGTACGAGCAGATAGCCCGCCTGCACGGATCGGACGTGCTCGCCACGACCGTCGTGCAGACCTGTATCCGCTACGCCGAGTCAGACCGCTGCCGCTTCTGCACCATCGAGGAGTCACTGCGCTCCGGCGCCACCGTCGCGGCCAAGACCCCCGCCCAGCTCGCGGAGGTGGCCGAGGCGGCGGTCCGCCTCGATGGCGTCAAGCAGATGGTGATGACCACCGGCACCACCACCGGGCCCGACCGCGGTGCCCGCAATCTCGTACGGTCCGTGCGCGCCGTGCTGGAGGCGGTGCCCTCACTGCCCATCCAGGTGCAGTGCGAGCCGCCCGGCGACCTCGCGTGGATCCGCGAGCTGCACGACGCCGGGGCGACAGCGATCGGCATCCACGCCGAAGCCCTCGACGACGAGGTACGAAGGCGTTGGATGCCCGGCAAATCCACCGTCCCGATGGCCGAGTACGACGCCGCCTGGGACGAGGCCGTCAGGGTCTTCGGACCCAACCGCGTCTCCACCTATCTGCTGGTCGGCCTCGGCGAGGACCCCGACGAACTCATCGCGGGAGCAGGTCGGTTGATCAGCCGGGGCGTGTACCCCTTCGTCGTCCCCTTCCGCCCCATGAGCGGCACCCTCGCCGCCCGCGACGGCATCGCGGCCCCGAGTGCCGAACTGCTGCGGTACGTCTCCCAAGGCGTCGCCGAGAAGCTGCGGGCGGCCGGGATGAACGGCGCCGACCAGGGCGCGGGCTGCGCCGCCTGCGGCGCGTGCAGCGTGCTGCGCACGGCTGGCGGGTGAGCCATGTATCTCGACGGCGGGAGCAGTACCGGTCTGGTGACGGGCCGGACAGAGGACATCCTCGCGCTGCTCGGCGACCGCAGCACCCTCGCCCGGCAACAGCCCGAGTTCCACATCGAACAGGCGGAAGCGACAAGTGAGGTAAACGCCTACCGGTCCTTGCGCCGGGACGCCTTCGTCCACGAGCAGGGGCTGTTCGAGGGCCATGACCTCGACGACCGCGACGAGGACTCCCGCACCCTCGTTCTGATAGCCAGAGACCGCACAACGGGCGCTGTCGTCGGCGGGGTACGGCTCGGCCCTGTCGAAGCCGGCCCGGACATCGGCTGGTGGGCGGGCGGCCGACTGGTCGTCGCGCCCGGCGCCCGTGGCCCGCACGGGATCGGATCGGCGCTCGTGCGAGCCGCGTGCGCCCGCGCCGAAGCGGAGGGTGTACTGCGCTTCGAGGCGACGGTGCAGGTCCGCAACGAGGTGTTGTTCAGGCGGCTCGGCTGGCGGCGGGTGAGGCTGGTCACAGTCGCCGGGACACCGCATGTGCTGATGCGGTGGCCGATCGGCCGGATCGCCGCCCAGGCCACGGCCACCAAGGCTGCGCTCGGCCCGCTGCTGGCGGCTCTTCATGGACCAGCGGCCTCTGCTCAGGACCGGGTCGGCGGGGCCCTGGGCCAGCCGCAGCGGACCGCCCTCGGCGGCGCCGGCTTCGTCGGCGACGACGGGGCTCCGGTGCCGGGCACCGAGGTGATCGCGGCCTGCGACGCGATCGTGCCGTCCATGGTCGAGCGGGACCCGGAGTGGGCAGGATGGTGCTCGGTCCTGGTCAACGTCAACGACCTGGCGGCGATGGGTGCTTCGCCGGTCGGGCTGCTGGACGCGCTCGGTGTGCCCGACGCCGCGCACGCGGCCCGGGTGCTCGCCGGTCTCAAACAGGCGGCCGACGCGTACGGCGTTCCTGTGCTCGGAGGGCACACCCAGTTCGGGGTGCCCGCCGCCCTGTCGGTGACCGCGCTCGGCAGGACGGCTCACCCGGTGCCGGGCGGCGGCGGACGCCCCGGGCATGCCGTACGCCTCACCGCCGACCTCGGCGGCGACTGGCGGCCCGGATACCGGGGTCGCCAGTGGGACTCGTCGACATACCGTCGTAACGACGAACTGCGCACCATGCTCGGTGCGGTGGCTGCCGCCCGGCCCGCCGCCGCCAAGGACGTATCGATGGCCGGGATCGCCGGCACCCTCGGCATGCTCGCGGAAGCGAGTGGCTGCGGGGCGGTGCTCGATGTCGCCGCCGTCCCACGCCCCGAGGGCGCGGCGACCGGCGACTGGCTCACCTGCTTTCCCGGCTTCGCGATGCTCACCACCGACAAGCCGGGCGCACCACCCCTGCCCGCGGGTCCGGCGGACGGCGCGGAGTGCGGGGAGCTGGTCGCAGGACAGGGCGTCCGGCTGCGCTGGCCCGACGGGGAGATCACAGAAGCTGTCACCGAAACGGTGACCGGAATGGGGATTGCATGAGCACGCTGCGTATGGCAGCGGTCGCCGCCGAGTTCGGCCGCGACCTTGAAGAGGACTTCGCCATCGCCGAGCGGCTGATCAAGGAGGCACGCAGCGAGGGCGTACAGCTTCTCGCGCTGCCCGAGGCATGCCTCGGCGGCTATCTCCTCAGCCTCGACGACACGGCGTCGACCAATGAAGGGGAAGGGGACGCGGGCCCGCCCGCACTCGCCCTCGACGGCCCCGAGATCCGCCGACTGACGGCCCTCGCGGGCGAGATGACCGTCGTCGCGGGTTACTGCGAGGCGGATGGAGACCTGCGCTACAACAGCGTGGTCTGTGTCAACGGCGACGGCGTCCTCGGCAACCACCGCAAGGTTCACCAGCCACTCAGCGAGGACGCCAGCTACGCCTCCGGCGACCGCTTCGCCGCCTTCGACACCCCGGTCGGCCGGATCGGCATGATGATCTGCTACGACAAGGCGTTCCCGGAATCCGCCCGCGCGCTGGCCCTGGACGGCGCCGAGATCGGCGTCTGCGTGTCCGCCTGGCCCGGAGCACGTACGAACGCCACGACCGACCTGGCCGGGGACCGCTGGAAGCGCCGCTTCGACCTCTTCGACCGGGCCCGCGCCCTGGAGAACCAGATCGTGTGGCTGTCCGCCAACCAAGCGGGTACCTTCGGGTCGCTACGCTTCGTCGGCAGCGCCAAAGTCGTCGACCCCGGCGGCGAGATCCTCGCCGACACCGGTGTGCCGGCCGGCCTGGCGGTTGCCGAACTCGACGTCGCACAGGCGCTGGAGACCGCCCGCCGGTCAATGGGTCACCTGCGCGACCGGCGCCCCGAAACCTATAGTTACGCAGGAGCAGTCAGCGCATGACCACAATCCGGATCGCGGCCGCAGCCGCCCATTTCGGCCGTGACCTGGAGTTCGATCTGGCCCGCGTCGCCAAGCTCGTCGACGACGCCCGCAAGGAAGGCGCCGGGCTGCTCGTCCTGCCCGACGCCGCCCTCGGCGGCTACCTCTCCGACCTGCGCCACCCGGACACCGAGGCACTGCCGCCCGCCCTCAAGCCGGACGACCCGGCGATCCTCCAAGTGGCCCGGCTGGCCGCCGAGATGGTGGTCTGTGTCGGCTACTGCGAGGACGGCGGCGACGAGCGCTACAACGCCGCCGTCTGCGTCAGCGGCGACGGCGTGCTCGGCCGCCACCGCAAGGTCCACCTCCCGGCCGGCGAGGTTGCCGCGTACACGCCGGGCGACTGCTTCAACGCCTTCGACACCCCGGTCGGCCGGATCGGCATGCTCATCGACTACGACAAGACCTTCCCCGAGTCGGCCCGGTCCCTGGCCCTGGACGGCGCCGAGATCCTCGCCTGCCTGTCCGCCTGGCCCACCAGCATCACCAACCGTGCCCCGCGCATGACCCAGGACCGGCAGGCCAGGCTCTTCGACCTGTACGACCAGGCCCGTGCCGCCGAGAACCAGGTCGTCCTCGCCTCCTCCAACCAGACCGGCGCCCTGGGCGGCATGCGCTTCCTCGGCCAGGCCAAGGTCGTCGGCCCCGGCGGCGACATCCTCGCCCGCACCTGGTCCAAGGCCGGGCTCGCGGTCGCGGAAGTGGACATCGCGTCGGAGCTCGACCGATCCCGCCGCGTCCTGCACCACATCGGTGAACGCCGGCCCGCCGCCTACCGGGAGACCCCGTCGTGAAGATCGCGCTGCTGAGCTACTCCACCAAGCCGCGCGGCGGTGTAGTCCACACTCTGGCGCTGGCGGAGGCACTGGCCGCCGCCGGTGAGGACGTCACTGTCTGGTCGCTGGGCCGGGGCGGCGACCGCGGGTTCTTCCGTCCGGTCGACCCAGCCGTCCGGCTGCGGATCGTGCCGTTCCCCGACGGCCCTCCGGCAGAGTCTGTCGGCGAACGCATCCTGCGCTCGATCGCCGTCCTGCGCGAAGCCTTCAGCCACCCGGATACACCGACGTACGACATCGTGCACGCCCAGGACTGCATCAGCGCCAGCGCGGTCGGGCACTGCATCCGTACGGTCCACCACGTCGACCACTTCACCACCCCCGAGCTCGCCGCCTGCCACGAGCGGGCCATCGTCGATCCGTACGCGCACATCTGTGTCTCGCGCACGGTCGCGGACGAACTCGCCGACGGCTGGGGGCTGAAGGCCGAAGTGATCCCCAACGGCGTGGCGTACGAGCGCTTCGCGGTGACGGACCCGGCAGCCCGCGCCCGCTGGCGGGACCGCTGCGGCCGGTACGTTCTCACCGTCGGCGGCATCGAGCCACGCAAGGGTTCCCTGGATCTGCTGGAGGCGTACGCCCTGCTGCGTACGGAACATCCGGACGTGAAGCTGGTGATCGCGGGCGGCGAAACCCTCTTCGACTACCGTGACTACCGGGCGAGTTGGGAGGCGAGGGCGGTCGAACTCGGCGTACAGCCGGTCGTCCTCGGCCCGGTCGCTGACGACGAACTGCCGCCGCTGCTCGGCGCCGCGGATGCTTTCGCCTTCCCCTCCCTCAAAGAGGGCTTCGGCCTGGCCGCGTTGGAAGCCCTCGCCGCCCGCGTCCCCCTGGTCGTCCGCGACCTGCCCGTCCTGCGGGAGGTCTTCGGCCCCACCGCCCGATACGGAGCCTCGCCCCAGACCCTCGCCGCCGAGCTCGGCCATGCACTCACCTCGAACGACCCCGTCCGGCAGGCGGCGGGCCAGGAACTCGCCGCCCGCCACACCTGGGCCGCAGCCGCGGAGCACCACCTTGCTTTCTATCGGTCCCTCGGCTGAGCCTCGTCACCTCCGTCAGCCGCTGAGCGTACCCACCGTGGTGGTGTGGACGTGCGGACGGGCGAGAAGTTCGGGCGCAGGATGAGCTGAAGCTCGTCCTTGGTCAGCAGGCCCTTGTCGAGGACGAGTTCACGGAGGCTCCGGCTGGTCTTCCGAGCCTCCTGGGCGACGGCGGTGGCCTGCTCGCAGCAATTGCGTGCACGGAGTCCTGCCCGCCACCGTCTACGCCTGGATGAGTTCGGCCGACGACTTGGCGCCGGCGGACACGGCCTCGCCGAGCGTGTGGCGCAGTACCCGCTCGCGCTCACGCGGATCGGTGGCGGCGAGCAGCGCGGTGAGCACGGCGATCCGGGCCTGGCCGGCCCGCAGCGTGCCGGTCGGCACTGCACCCGCGGCCACGAGGTCGACCGCGCCGCCGTGAGTGTAGATCTCGGTGACCGGTCCGGCCTGGACACGGGTGGTCAGGGCGACGAGTACGCCGCGGGAGGTGGCAGAGGCGACGGCCTCGACGATCTCGGGGGTGGCGTTGCCGGCGCCGGTGGCCACCAGGACGATTCCCTGGGCCCCCGCGTGCACGGCCGCTTCCAGCAGCAACGGGTCGGCGTCGGAGTGGTGCATCACCATGTCGACGCGGGGCAGGGCGTCCGGCACGCGGGGCAGGGCCAGCGCGGCCGGGCGCCGAGGCCGGCGCAGTACGGAGACCCGGCCGAAGCCGATGTTCCCGATGCGGGCGCCGGACGGGTCGCCGAAGGCGTCGGCGGCGAGCGTCTGCGTCTTGACGGTGCCGCGGGCGGAGTGCACCTTGCCGTCGAAGGCGACCAGTACCCCGAGATCGCGCGTTGTCGCGGCGGTCAGCAGCGCGTCGTGGAGGTTGCCGGGTCCGTCGCCGTCGGTCGCGCCAAGCGGAAGCTGGGCGCCGGTGAAGACGACCGGGCGCGGGTCGTCGTGGTGGAGGTCGACCAGGAACGCCGACTCCTCCAGGGTGTCGGTGCCGTGGGTGACGACGATGCCGTCCACGCAGGGGTCGGCGAGCACCTCGTGCACCGTGCGGAGCAGGGTGAGCTGGTGAGCGGTGCTCAGACGCGGGCTGTTCACGCTGAACAGATCGACGACCTCGACGGATATGCCCTCGGGCACCGCGGCGGTCGCCATGACCTCGTGGCCATGTGCGTCGGCGGCGAACCCCGAACCTTGCCAGCGGCTGGCTATCGTCCCGCCGGTGCTGATGACGACGACCCGTCCCACAGTGCCCACTCCTCGTTCGGCCGCAGGTGAGGCGGCGAATTCGACGGGGCACGCTGCCCGGCCTCGCCCTTGGCTCCGGCCGGGCTGCGCCCCGTGGCTGACTCCGGGGATGCCGGAGCAGTCGGTAGCAATGATAGGAGCCATGCCTCGCAATATGATCGCCAGTTTCTGCTCCTCCGTAACACGGGATGGTGGATAATTGCGCAATGGACGCGATCGACCGAGATATCTTGCGTGAGCTTCAGAACGATGGACGACTGAGCAATCAGGAACTGGCGCAGCGGGTGGGTCTGACCCCCTCGCCGTGCATGCGCCGTGTCCGGCAACTCGAGCAGGACGGGGTGATCCATGGCTATCGCGCGGTGATCGACCCGGAGGCGATCGGCCGGGGCTTCGAAGTCCTCGTCTCCATCGAGGTGAAGCGCGACCGTGAGGTGGTCGAGGCCTTCGAGGCCGGCCTCCAGGACATCCCCGACGTCATCGAGGCGTACCGGCTCTTCGGCAGCCCGGGATGCCTGCTGCGTATCGCGGTCGCGGATCTGCGCGCGTACGAGCGGCTGTGGATCGAGAAGCTGACCGCGCTGTCCGGCGTCACCGAGGTCAACTCGCAGATCATCATGAAGCGGATCAAGGAACCTCGCGGTCTGCCGCTGGACGGCTGACGCCTCGCGCTCCGGCCCCAGCCGGGGTCGCCCTCGTACGCAGCCGTTCAGCCCGGCCAGGTTGGGCGAGAGACAGCTGACGCCCGCGGAGTCAGGGCGTTCGTGCCATCCCGGCGCCGGCCTGCGGCTCGGGGACGCGGCTGTCACCTGTGGGAACACGCGGGCCGGTACTGCGGAGCAAGCGCTCGAGCGGGTGCTCCACCCAGTGATAGGCGCATGCGGAAAGGGCCAGGCTGACCACGATCACCACCAGCCACACCTGGGCCGTGCCAAGTGTGTCCTCCGGGCGTCCGTACCTCCCCAGCCACACCCGGATGACGACCTCGTGAATGAGGTACCAGGCGAACGACCAGTGCCCCAGTCTCACGGCCCACGCTCCGCCGAGGCCGGTCCTCCGGCCGTCCTGGTCCGCGCGGGCGGCCGCTGCCACAAGCAGCGCGAAGATGGGCGTGGAGAGCAGTTGCGAGGCCTGGTACGGGCTGTACCAGAGGGCCTCGGGAACGGCCTGCGACCAGGGCACCAGCACGAGGTGCCAGCCGATGGTCAGCGCCACGGCCGGCCACAGACCGATGAGTGGCCGCCAGCCGCGTGCCACCGCGAGGCCGGCCGCGACGCCGAGGAGGAACTGCAGCGTGCGGGTCAACGGCAGATAGTCGAGTGCCCAGACCCGAAGGCTCGGGTCGACGATCAGGGATCCGCTCAGCCATACGAGGACGGCGCCCACACAGACCATGACCCAGATCCAGCGGCGGCCGCGGCCTGAACGCACGGCTGGGAGGGCCATCAGCAGCGGAAAGATCAGGTAGAACCATGCCTCGTCACTGAGTGACCATGCGGCGGGGTTTCCGCCCTTCAGTACCACGTTGTCCGGTATCCAGGCGTGGACGAGGAGCAGCGACGCGACCACGGCCTTGGCCGAGACCGCCTTGCCCAGCCCGACCCAGGCCCCGACGGACAGCACAGTCGTGGCCGCGAGGAGCGGCCAGATACGGGCGAAGCGCCGCCAGAGAAAGACCTGCGCGGGTACCTGCTTGCCGTTGTACGTCCATGCCAGGACGAATCCGGACAGCACGAAGAAGAAGGTCACTCCGCTGCGGCCGTACCAGACGACCTCGCTTGCCCCGGGTATCTGGCCGACCTGCCGGGACAGGTGGTACAGCACCACCAGCAGAGCCGCCCAGAAACGCAGCCCGGTCAGCGAGGCCAGCCTGTCTCTGCCGGACAGGCCGGCAGAGGATCGGCGGGGGCGAGTTCTGTGTCGCATCAAGTGATTATCACCGGCGGCCAGGCCTACTCCACACGGGCCCGCGCTCGCCTTGCTGTTGCGGCCGACGGCGAATCGTTCGTTTCAGGCTGGCCGGACGGCCGGGCGACGGTAGAGGCATCAATAGCCGAGAACGGGGGTTTCTGGGCGCCCCTGACCGCAGCCGACTACGACGGCCAGGGTCTCACCTGCGAGCAGGTCGCCCGGATCGTAGGCGGCTCGACGCCGCACCCGGGCGCCACGCTGACCGAGCCGGCCGTGCTGGCGCGCCCGCTCGGCGAGCTTCCGGCACGGATTCTGCGCCGGTCAGGCGTGGAAGTGGATCAAGGTCTCTGACGATCGACTTGTGGGGCGCGGGATCTGACGAACGAGCAGTGGGCCAGGTTGGAGCGGTTGTTGCCGGTCGGCGCGAAGCCGGGACGGCCGCCGCTCCGGTCCAGGCGGCAGCTGATCGAGGAAGCCCATCCTGGCCCAGCTCCACGCCGAGGCCGCTGCACCTGGCGGTCGAACAGCGGCAGAAAAGGTCGAGCGGGTTTCACCGGTGCGGCTGCTGCCCGGCAGTCACTTCGAGGAGCGGGCGGCTTGAGTCCGCATAGCGAATGGAGGCCCTTCCCGGCTATGCCGAAGCGGTGGCTGGATGGCACTTCCCCGCCCGTCGGCAGGACAGCCAGTTCCCCAATATTCTGCATTAGCGACAGGTGTGGGTAGCATCCGCCCCCAACAGTTGTACAAGGAAGGTGAGCTGTCATGCCCGAGGGTGATCCCACTCTGCAGTCCCAGTACGCCACGCAGGTCGATGCCGATCTGGAGCGCAACACGAGGGAACAAGAACACATCAGGTCCGAGGCTGCCGCTCTGCAGGCCCAGCTTGAGGCACTCCAGAAAGACCACGAGCTGCTGGTGAGTTTGAAGGCGACCCTGGGCGCTCCACCCATGAAGGAGGCCAAGAAGGCCAAGGAGCCCAAGACGGCGACGGTTCCCAGGGCACGGCGCACAAGGACAAGCACCAACACCGACAAGCGCCCCAGGAAGACGGCAAGGCCGAAGACCGAAGCGAAGGCGAACAAGACTGCGCCTCCGCTGCGGGAACTCGTCGTCGCCGTCCTTGCCGGGCACCAGGAGCCACGATCGGTTGCGGAAGTCGCCCAAGAGCTGGCACAGGCACACCCCGAACGCGCGCTGAGCGTCACAGTGGTTCGTAACGCCCTCGAGGCATCGGTCGCCAAGAACCAAAGCGAGCGAACCAAGCAGCAGAAGTCCGTCTACTACAGCACCATCAAGAAGGAGTCTGCACCGGAACAGTCAACTGCTCCGCGGAGCACAGTGGACGCGTAGCCGGCGTCCTGGCTTCGCCCAGGACGAGTCGGCCCCGGCAGGGGGAACGGCGAGTGCGCATGCTGGTGCGACGGAGCGCGCGCGGGGGTGGAGACGAAAAGGCCACGACGGAACGCCGCAGTTCCGCGGTGTCGCGAACCACGGATCCGGAATGCGCTGGGGGATGTGCCTAGCAGTGGACCTCGAACAACACCGCGGGTCCGATCACCAGCCACCTGTGACCACTGACCCCTTTGAAATCAATCATCCAGTCGAGTGTGTTCATCGGGCCGGTGGCGAGGGTGTCCAGGTTCGCTGCACAAACGATCATGGACACCCTCGCGTTGTTGCCAGAAGTCATTCGGAAAGACTCGTCCAGCAGACCGACCCGAGGCCCGCGCTACCCTCCTGGTCAATCCAGCGCGCGCGAAAGTCGGGACACTGTACGAAAGCTGGGGCCACTCCACATCGGCGACCAGCAGCCTTTCCCCGACTCCCCTCGCTTCGCCGCGATGGCTTCGCAGCTACGAGCCTGAGCCGAGCTCGACGCCCCACAGGGCATTCAGTCCCCCGATCGCTCAGGGCAGCAGGGACTTGGGGATGTACGCGGCGACGACCTTGTTGCCGTCCACCGCCTCGGCAATGATGAAGTCCACGGCAATGCTGCACAGTGCGTACGCGTCGGCGACGCTGAGCGCACCCTTGGTGACCTCGCGGAGGTAGCCGATGGCCTGGTTGGCCGAGATCTGCAGTGCGATGTCGAGGTCGGCGTCGATGCCCATCGCCACCATGTGGTCCCGCAGTTCGGCCCGAGGGTACTCAAGGCTGGCGCCCTTGCGCACGATGAACTGAGCGGTCAGCGACATGGAGTGCTCGATCGCGGTCTGGTCGATCTCGCCGTGGCCCTGTGCGCCGTGGCTGTCGCCGGTGTAGAACTGTGCCCCGGGCTGGAAAACCGGCAGGAACAGCGTAGAGCCGGCGGTGAGGTCACGCACGTCGAGGTTGCCGCCCCACCGGTTGGGCGGGTTGGCCGAGACGAAGCCCGCATCGGTGGGCGGTGCGACGCCGGTGATCCCCATGAACGGCTTGGCCGGCACCCGAATGCCGGGCGCGAACTGGTAGTACCGGTTGTGCTTGTCGAGTGTGAGCAACCGGGTCGACGGTTCGCTGAGCAGGTTCGACAGGACACCGCGGCCCGGGCCGGTGCTGTTCACGCCATACGGCACGCGCGGCGAGACATCCAGGATGCGGATCTCCAGGACGTCGCCCGGTTGCGCCTCCTCGATGTAGAGCGGGCCCGTGAGCACGTGGCCGCTGGAGCCCGGGGTACGGGGAATCGTGTGGATCTCTTCCAGTTCGGGCAGCACCTGGTCGGCGGGGACGCCGAGCGCCTCGAAGTACGCCACAGGGCCCCGCGGGTCGGAGACGCCGGACTGATTGATGGCGTCAATCTTCACCACCGTCCCGGACTTCACGGTCAGGACCGACGGACGGCTGGTGGGGAACCAGCCCCACAGCGCGGTGTCCTTGCTCGTCTTGAGCAGCGCGTCGTAACGGGGCTTGCCGGACCGGGCTTGCGCGGTCTGCGCCGCGAAGGCGCTGCCGGCGGGCAGCGCCGCGCCGAGAGTGAGACCGGCGCCGGTCGCGCCTGCCGAGCGCAGCAGGTTACGCCGGCTGAGCATGGACCGGGCCAGTGCCGTGGACTTTGCACGACCGAGTGAGCGAGGGGATTCCACGAAAATGCCTCCTGAGTAAGGGGCGGGTGCTGGGAGTACCCGCCGGGGCAGGGAAGGGTCAGGGTGCGCAGGACTTACTGGGGCTCGTGAGAGCGGTGCAGCGGTAGGGTGCCGGGTTGATCACCGTCGGCGGCCTGCGCAGCTTGGTGGCCTGCTCGTAGTCGTAGGCGTAGCCGATGAGGGTTGGCTCGCTCCACGCCTTGCCGAGGAATGAGATGCTGAACGGCCGTCGGTTGGCGGCCTGGTAGCCGGCCGGGACGCTGATCGAGGGGTACCCCGCCTTAGCGCCGATGCCCGCACTGCCGCTGTTGGCGAAAAGCAGCGCCGTCAGGTTGTTGTCCTTCATGACGGCGTCGATGCGGTCCTTGCTGTCGGCCAGGTCCTGGGCGCGGTTTGCCTTGTAGATGACGGTGTCGCTGCTGTCCGGCTTAAGGTCCCTGGCCTCGGAATTGAGTGCGTGGACCTGTCCGAACTTCAGCGCCTGCGCGGCGTGCGCGTTGTTGTAGGCGATGATGTCGGCGAGGTTCTTCATCGGGGCGTTCTTCGGCAGCCTGGCCAGGTACGTGTTCAGGTCGCGTTTGAACTCGTAGGACAGGACGGTCGAGGTGCTGCCCGAGGTGTCCAGGGTGACGTCGACGAGCGTCGCGCCCCGGGCCTTGAGAGCGGTGATGGCCGCGTCCCAGAGGGTGCGGTTGTCGGTTCCTGCGGCCGGGACCTGGCTGGCGACGACGCCGATTCGGGTCCCTTGCAGCGCGTTGGTCGACAGGTCTTTGGTGAAGTCGTGCCCGACGAGCGGGTTGGAGGCGGTGGCGGGGTCCTCCGGGTCCTTGCCGTCGATGGCGGTGAGCGTGGCCGCGGCGTCGGCAACTGTGCGCGTGAGCGGGCCGGCTGTGTCCTGGCTGGCGGCGATCGGAACGATGCCCGTGCGGCTGGCCAGCCCCACCGTCGGCTTGATGCCGACGACAGAGTTGGAGTACGCCGGACTGAGGATGGATCCGGAGGTCTCGGTCCCGATGGTGACGGCGGCGAGGCCGATCGACGCCGCGACGCCCGAACCGGCGCTGGATCCGCTCGGAGTCTGGCTCGCGTCGTAGGCGTTGAGCACCTGCCCGCCGAGTGAGCTGTAGCCGCTGGGCATGCCGGTGGTCAGGTAGTTGGCGAACTCGGTGAGGTTCGCCTTGCCGATGATGACCGCGCCGGCCTTGCGGAACTGCGCGACGATCGGTGCGTCCTTCGCGGGATACGAGTTGGCGAGGGCCACTGACCCCGCAGTGGTCGGCATGCCCGCGACGTCGATGTTGTCCTTGACGATGACGGGTATGCCGAGCAGAGGGCTGTGCGGGCCCTTGCCGCGCCGCATCTTGTCGGCGGCGGCTGCTTCCTTCATGGCGTTGGGGTTGATGGCACGTACCGCGTTGAGTGAGGGCCCGTGGGAGTTCAGGGCCTGGATGCGCTCCAGATAGGCCTCGGTGAGCCTTGTGCTGGAGGCCTTGCCGGAGTCGAGCAGACCGTTCAACTGGGCCACGGTCGCTGTCTCGAGGTCGATGGGCAACGGTCTCTCGGAGAGGCGATCGGCCGCGCCGGCTCTGGATGTGGTCACCGATGCCGTACCGGCGACCAACATCACGGCCAAGGCGAGGACTAAGGTGCGGCGCCGGTTGAACGGCTCGCGAGCAGAGGAGTTTGCGTGAATCGTATGCTCCTAGTGAGGGGTGCAAACGTTTGGCCTGAGCATGCAAACGTTTGTTCATTTCCGGCGCATATCGGAGTGATGTCGATAGAGTTGCTATCGCCGCACTAGGTCGTGAAGCGGATTGATGTCCTGTTGATCCCTCATGTCGGGCCGGGGGGCCGGGTGTCAGCAGTGAAAACGACTTCGGCGCCCCGGGGGACCCGTCGGGCAACGGCAGCGTCGGCCCTGTAGTCCCACCTCGGACACCAGGGAGCAAGTAACCAGCCGGTAGCTTTCAGGGCCTCGCGGCGGCGGTCTTCTTCGGCTGGCGGGGGACCGTCCTGGTCTTGTCGAGGTGCCCATACACCGTGGAACGGGGCACGTTGAACATGTCGGCGATCTGCTGGACGGTCTTCTCACGGGCGTCGTAGAGCTGCTGGGCCAGTTCGGCCTGATCCGGAGTCAGCTTGGGCCGGCGCCCGCCGACCCGGCCGCGGGCCCGCGCGGAAGCGAGCCCGTCGTTCGTATTCGCCACGATCAGCTCGCGCTGCAACTCGGCGAGCACGGACAGCATCCCGAACATCGCACGCCCCTCCATGGTGGAGGTGTCGATGCCCTGCTCGATGACGTGCAGGCCGATCCCTCGCTCGCTCAGCTCGGCGCCGAGAGTCACCAGGTGCAGGACGGAGCGGGAGAGCCGGTCGAGCCGGGTGACCTTCAAGGTGTCGCCCTCGTGCATCAGCTGCAGGACGAGGTCGAGCTTCGGCCGGGACGCCTTCGCGCCGCTCGCCTTGTCGACGTGGATGTTGTCGCGGTCGGCCCGCAGCCGGGCGTCGATCTGATGATCGGGGCTCTGGTCAGCGGTCGAGACCCGCGCGTAGCCGATGAGCATGTGCCGGAATCTACCGGCCGTACCGTTCACCGACGTTGATTTCCGACGCGAGTTATCGACACTGCCCACCTGCGGGTTCCTGATCACGGGGACGCGTGTCGGCAGACGGTCGTTTGCCGACACTTGAGAGTCGGCTGGCGAGCCAGTCCGGGAGGTGCGGTGACCGTGCACGCCTGGGCCGGGCGGCTGGAGCCGGTGGCGGAACTGGTCGGGGAACTGCGGCGCCGGGTGCGGGCACTGCCGGCCCGGCCCGCTCTCGGCGTACGGCACCGCCCTGCACGGGCTCGCCGTGGCGGGCCTTGCCGGCGGCGACCCTTCCGCGGTGCGGTTGCTCGCGCTGGCCGAACGGCTCGGCGTGCTAAGGGAGTTCCAGCTGCGATGTCTGCGGAGCGGGCCCGGCGATGGCCGAGAACGCCGACGGGGCGGCGTACACCGACGCGGTGTCGGTGTACGCCGCCCTGGGGCGGGACGAGTTGCGGGAGGCGGCCCGCGTGCTCATGTCGGCTACTTCGGGTCGCGGTTGAACACCGCCTTCGACCACAGGTAGCCGAGCACGGTCAGTCCCAGGCACCAGGCGATCGCGAGCCATCCGTTGTGAGCGATCCGAGGCGGTCCGCGCCTTCTGTCACTTCGTCACCGACCCCCTCTACGAGTGGACGGCGACCTGCGAGGAGCGGTTCGGCACCCACCCGGTCCAGGTGGTGCACGAGTGGAACACCGCTGCCAGGTCCGGTTCGGCAAAGCCAAGAAGGGCTCGCCACCCAAGCGCCGCGGGGTGCTGACCGTGTTCGACTGGGCCCCCGGCATTCTGGACGAGTGGTTCACCGAGTTCCGCCCCCTGTTCGGCACCGACGGCAACCCGGCCGCCTGGCCCTCCGAGCGGGGCTTACGGATCGGCTGCCAGCGGCTCAACTCCCGCTTCATCGCCTACCGCCAGGCCCTGGGCCTGGACAACGGCCTGGACTTCCACTCCTTCCGAAGGTCGTACGTCACCCACCTGATCGCGGACGGCTGGGACCCTCGCTTCGTCCAGGAACAGGTCGGCCACGAGCACGCCAGCACCACCTCGATCTACACCTGCGTGTCCTCGGACTTCCGCACCCGCACCCTGCGCCGGCACCTGGACGCCACCATCGCCGCCGCCCTCCAGCCCCGAAATGGGAGGCAAGCATGAAGCGCAAGGTCGGCTACACCTGGCGTCTGCGTGAGGTGATGGCCCAGTACCGGGTCTTCATGGCGAACAGAAGGTGTCCCGCCCCGACCAGCGTGGGAGCGAGCGTATCGATGTCGGCGTCCGGCGCGATGCGGCCCAGTTCGCGCTCGGCCACGAGATAGGAGGCGATCATGGCCGTGGCTTCCGTCATGATCGGGATACCGGCCACCCGGACCTGGCACAACCGGGCGCGCAGGCCGTCTCGGGAGGTGACGAGAG